>JBAUHP010000018.1:0-17379 GCA_049680345.1 Albidovulum sp.
GGCAACCACAGAAGGAACGCCACCATAGCCCGCAGACCGCATAACGCCCCGCCGCAGCGCGATACTGGGCCACGGATCAATGATAGAATCCGTTCCAATGAAATCCGGCTTATTGGTGCGGATGGAGAGAATGTAGGCGTTGTTACGCCAGCACATGGCATGCAACTGGCTGAAGAGGTAGGATTGGATCTGGTCGAAATATCGCCCAACGCCGAACCGCCAGTTTGCAAGATCATGGATTTCGGCAAGTATAAATACGAGACGCAAAAGCGTGAAGCCGAAGCCCGTAAGAAACAGCACATCATCGAGATTAAGGAAATCAAGTTCCGTCCCGGCACTGATATCCATGACTACGAAGTCAAAATGCGCTCGGTCATGAAGTTTCTTGAGGAAGGCGACAAGGTCAAGATCACCCTGCGTTTCCGTGGCCGCGAGATGGCCCACCAGCAACTGGGGTTGGAGCTTTTGAACCGGGTATCAGCAGATGTTGGTGAAGCTGGCAAGATTGAGCAGATGCCCAAGCTTGAAGGCCGCCAGATGGTGATGATGATCGGCCCCAAATAGGCGCGATCTGTGCAAGATTGGCCCTCCCGAACGGGGGGGCCTTTTTATTTTCAGGCTTTGCGAAAGGCGCCCCCATGCTGTCTTATCAGCACAGCTACCACGCCGGAAATCTGGCCGATGTACACAAGCACGCAGTGCTGGCTTGCGCCCTTGCCTATATGGGGCAAAAGGACAAACCACTTACCTATCTTGAAACACATGCCGGGCGTGGGCTTTACGCGCTTGACGCCTCAGAGGCGCTGAAGACCGGTGAGGCCGCAGCCGGCGTGGAACGGGTCTTGGCCGAAAACTGGTTCAAAGACGATCACCCCTATGCCCGCGTTTTGGCACAAGTGCATCAGCGTTACGGCCCGCACGCCTATCCCGGTTCGCCGCTTGTAGCCGCATTACTGATGCGCCCCGGTGACCGCGCCCAACTGGCCGAGCTTCACCCCCAAGAATTTGCCGCCCTGACCGAAGCGATGCTGCCCTTTGATGCGCATTGCCGTCAGATGGACGGAACCGACATGGCACTGGCACTGACCCCGCCCGATCCTCGACGGGGGCTTATGCTGATTGACCCAAGCTACGAGATCAAGGCAGATTACGCCGCCCTGCCCCGCTTGATCGCATTGGTGAACCGCAAGTGGAACGTCGGCACGATCATGCTGTGGTATCCGATCCTTGCCGATCACCGCCACCGGGTGATGCTGTCCGAGCTTGAGGCCACAAACTCTCCCAAAGCCTTGCGCCACGAAGTGCGCTTCGCCCCGGCACGCGACGGGCATGGCATGATCGGATCGGGCGTGTTTGTGGTCAACGCGCCCTATGGGCTTGATAAAGATGCCGCGAAAATCGGGAAGATGTTCGCGCGCCTGTGAAAGCTGCGGCGTGTTTGGGTAAAGCGCGCGGATGCGGGCGGGTAAGCATCCGGCCTGCACAAACCTTACGTCTGTGCTTGGCCGTCAGCCTGCAAACCCCCCAAAATTCCGCTTTCCAGCCGGGCTGAACCCATCTAGTTCGCCGCTTGGCGCAGAAGATCGGTGATGCGCCTGACACTTGCGCGGCGATTGGCGCGTTCATCTTCAAGCGTCAGCACCTTAAGGAACTCTTCGCCATAGCCTTGCACCACAAGGTTCTCCGGCGGCACGTCAAAATACTCGGTCAATGCCAGCGCCACAGATTCCGCCCTGCGGTCTGACAGCGCAAGGTTATATGCAGCACTGCCCACCGCATCAGTATGACCTTCGATCAAGAACACCTCTTGCTGGCTTTCGTCGATATAGGATTGGATCAGTCTGCCCAACCGCGACAAGGCGCGGGCCTGATCGGGGCGTATAGCGGCAGAGCCGGTTTCAAAGGTAATCGCATCAAGGTCGATCACCGGCACCAGATCACGCACCTGCGAAATGCCCCGGACCTGCGCAAGGCTGAAGCGTCGGTCTATTGCGGTTTGCTCGGCCAAGGCCGCGCGCAATTCGGCCTCGGTTGCATCGGCGCGCAGCTCAAGCCGGGGTTGGGGCTGTGGCAATCGCGATATGTCAACCGGAGCATATGCAACGGTGTCATCGATCAGCAGCGTCTCAACCCCATCTTCGGCCACATAAACCCGGCGCAAGACGCGCTGTTCCGCATCGCGGATCGTCACAATCTTGCTGCCATCCTCACGCGCGACAGTGGTACGGGTTGAACCGTCGTTGAAGGTCTCGGTGCGGATTTTTGATCCGGGCTGACGCAGCAGTGCATCGTCATCCTTCAAAAGGGTGTAATTGCCGTCACGGCTTACCACGACGCGGTCGCCGGAGTTCAGCTCAACCTTGCGATTGTTCGAAATAACCGCCCCCACGATCAACGCGCCGGCCCCCAGCAGCAGCAGCTTTTCCGCGTCGCTCAGCTTGTTCTTCTTGGTCACGACGACAGGTGCGGCCGCGTTCTGGCCTGCGCCTTCAAGTACCGGGGTAGGTCCGGTTTGGTTGACTTTGTTTGCGAAATCTTCGTCCGAGGATCGGGCCGTCTCTTCGGTCACAGTCTCTTCTGTCACTTGCGAGACGGAATCTTCCGGTGCCGGGTCCGTGGCCGCAGTGGATTCGTCTCCGACCGCCCCCAGCGCGGCGGCAACCGGCGCCTCGCCTGATGCGGCATCGGGCTGAACCGGCAAATCCGGCACCGGTGCAGCTTCATCCGCACCTTGGGCGGCCAAAGCTGCACCCAAGGCATCTTCGTCCGGGCTTGCGAGGTTTTGGTCTTGCTCAGAGGTCTCAGGGTCAGAGGTCGTATTCGTTTCAGCGCCTGCGGCTGTATCGGTGGCCGCTTCCGGGGGAACTTCGGCGTCAACTTCTGGGGCGACCTCGGGAATGGCCACCTCTGCCGGCGCCTCAGGTATCACCTCAGGCTCTGCCAGCACTTCGCCCTCTTGCTCGGCTTCCGGTGCCACTTCGGGCGAAATGGCTTCTGGTTCGGGCGTGGGTTCGGGTGCTTCTTCGACCAATTCTGTCGCCTCTGCCGGTGCCGGTTCTTCAGCGGCTGGTTCTGGTACAGTCGCTTCTTCTGCGGCCGGCTCTTCTGCGACAGGCTCTTCTGCGACAGGCTCAACCGCCACCTCCGCCGCCGGTGCATCTGCCGGTTCCATTTCCGGTGCGGGTTCGGTCTGCGCCTCTTCAGCGGCTGGTTCGGCGGCAGGTTCGGCTTCAGGTTCGGCTTCAGGTTCTGCGGCAGGTTCGGTGGCCGCCGGTTCAGGCGCGGATTGCTCAACGGCATCCGGTGCCGGGATCGGCTCAACCCCTTCTGCACAGGGCAGCTCAGCCCCATCGGGGCAGATCATCTGCACAGCCGCATCCTGGGCCAAGGCCGCCAAAGGCACTGATTGCATGATCAGCGAGAAGCTGGCGACAAGGGCGGTGGTGGATTTGAACTTACGACGCATGAACGTACTCCCAATGGTAAATCATACTCATGCAGAAGTTGGGCTCTCGGCGCCAGTTAGGCAATAACCATCGGCAGATCGCCGCTTAAAGCTTGGCCATCGCTTGCCGGATAAATCGGTTGTCGCCTTGGCGCAGAACCCAAGCGCCAACCCTGCGCGCCAACTCCGGTCGGCCCCGATCAAGCGCGCGTAAGAACAATTCACGCTGATAGCGGGCAAAGCCGTGGCGCGCGCGCAAAAGCCGGTAAAATTCCACCGCCTCAAGCCGACCGTCGAGGGCCGCCAGGACTACCGGCGATAAGACCCCCATCTGTGACAGGGACGAGCCAAGCCTGTGGCCCAACAGCGGGGCCCGCAACAACCGGGCATTGGCGGCGGTAAACCGTTCTGCATGGCCACGGTCCAATGGCTCATAAGGGTCAAACAAGATCGTGACCTGCGACGCGGCCCGGCTTGCGGTGGCAGCATCGCCATATGCGCCCGAAAAATCGCGATCCCATGCGATCTTGTAGCGCGTCTCCCAAGGGACAACGCTTTTATCAAGTGTCGATTGCGGGCTGATTGCGACCACTTCGCACCCCGGACTTGCGGCCGCGAAGGCGCAAGCCGCATAGCCCCCCATGGACGCACCGTAAAAGGCCACGCGATCGAAACGTTTGAAAAACCCGTCGCTCGCCAGACGGTCAAACTCGGCCCAAACCCACGGGTCTCGGTACCACGTCCAGCCATTGGCCATAACACCCAGCATCGACCAGCCCTGCTTTTCGATAAAGCCAAAGCCCCAGGGGCGGCGATCCTCGCGCTTGCCCATCGCAATATCGAGATTGTCGAAAGTCACCACTAAGGTATTTGGATCACGTGGAATAAAGACGAATGAATGTTCGGGGCTTTCGCGGTAAAACCCGTCAGGCCCGGCCAGATCGCGCGCGATCCCGGCCCAATCTGTGGCCACATCCGCGGCACCGCCTGCGTGGCTGCGCCCTTGCGCATTTGGTGTAAAAATCACCCGCGCGCATGGCTTATCCTCGCGGCCGTCGGTCCACAGGGTTTCACACTGGCCGTAATCGTTCAAAAATGGATAGCTGCCAGAGCCTTTGCGAATATCGCTGACCATTTTGCTGTCGGCGTGAAAACAGCGGGCCAGTATCGGGGAAAGATGCTTCACCTTGGCGGTATCCCCGAAGCCATTGAAATTGGCGATAATATCCCACGGCTGCAGATCTTCGGCACGCGACACGATCGTGACCTGCCCCACGTCCATACCCGTGGCTTTCAAAGCCGCAAGGTAAGGTTCAATCCATTCCGACCGGGTCTTGGGGAAAATCCCTTTAGGGTTGATGTCGACCAAGTATAGCGCGCAGTCCCAACGTGACATGGCCGCCAGACCCAAAGACAACGCATTGCCACCGATATCGGCAAATGTGTCGCGCGGACCGGCTGACAGCACCTCCAGCAAAGAGGCTATTTCATCTGGGTCGGGAATCCTCATTCGCCTGAATCGGGCGCCGGGACCACGGCGTTGCGCACCAGGATCGGGGCATCTTGCGGGTCAATCTTGTGCTTCTTCAACAGCTGCCCGATAAGACTGCGTGGCTTTGGCACCCCGTCGAATTTATCGACAATCCGCGCGCGCATCCGGCGTCCATAAAAATGGATCGAATAGGTTTCTTCGGTCACGAATGGTGTCGGATCAAGACCGGGCCGCAGCATCAGCGCCCGTTCTTCATAGGCAAACGGGTAAAGTGCCGCGCGCGGCAATGCATGGCGAATTTCGCCGGTTTTCTTGACGAAATGGGTGATCGCATGTGGCCCCCAAACCCCCCAAGGCTGATCGCCAACATGAATGGGCGTGCCGGCATCGCGGGCGGCCTCAAGCTCTTGCGTATATTTACTACCGTACCACTCGGGCAGCGCATATTCGTCAGTGGTGAAATCCAGCAAAAGTGCCAAAGCCTCGCTGTCTTGCGGCAAGCCCAATACTCCACCATTGACGCCCTTATCGGATTCCCAGGCAAAGAAATGCCCGGTGGCCGACTGAAACCTTTTCACACAATAGGCATCGGTATCGGCCCATATCGTGCGGTCACATTTCTTCAAAAGATGATAGCGAAACAGATCTGAATGAAGCGCCGGGCTAGAAGTGCGGCTGTGGCGCAAGAAGTTGTCCCGCCCCAGAATCTCATTGGCATCGGCAAGTTCGGTTCCGTCCGGGGCGTTGCCGATCGGCTCATATGAATAAAGTTTCAAATGGTGCCCGGCATCCAGAAAGGACTTCAAGCAAAGCTGCTCCAAAAAGCTCAGATTGCCCCCGATCCAAAGCGCCGCAATCTGATAGTCGGTTGCCATGCCAGTCTCCTGTATCAATAACCCCCCTGCATCTGGGGGCCTTGCGAATGCAACTATCGCGGTCCGGGGCCGCTTTGCCAATGGAAATGTCCGTGCAGTCGGAGAGCAGCGCCAAACTCTTGTCCGATCTTTTTAGTAAGGTATTGACCGGCCCATAGCGCGCAGCTAGAAATCCAATACCCGACAAAAGGAATCAACTATGTCTCGCACGCTAATCGCAGCCTTCGCAGCCGCAGCCACAACCGCCGCTCCGGCCCTTGCGGATGAGGTGAATGTCTATTCCCACCGGCAACCGGAACTCATCCAACCCTTACTTGATGCCTTTACCGCAGAAACCGGAATTGCTGTGAACGTCGCCTATGTCGACAAAGGCATGGTCGAACGGCTGGTATCAGAGGGCGATCGCAGCCCTGCTGATCTGGTCTTGACTGTCGATATCGCGCGCCTTGCACAGGTTGTTGAAGCGGATGTCACGCAGCCAGTTACCCTTGATGTGCTTGATCAAAACATCCCATCCGACTTTCGCGATCCGGGCCACCAATGGTTTGGCCTGACCAGCCGCGCCCGCATCATCTATGCGTCCAAAGACCGCGTCGCGGATGGCGAAGTGACGACTTACGAAGATCTGGCCGACCCAAAGTGGAAGGGCCGCATCTGCACCCGCCCCGGCACCCACGACTATAACCTTGGTCTGATGGCCGCGATGATTGCCCATCATGACGAGGCTTATGCAAAGACCTGGGCCGAAGGGGTCAAGGCCAACCTTGCGCACAAGCCCGAAGGCAACGACCGCAGTCAGGTCAAATCAATCTGGGCGGCGGAATGCGATATCTCCCTTGGCAATACTTATTACATGGGCGAAATGCTTGCCGACCCTGAGCAAAAGCAATGGGCGGATGCCGTGCGTATTATCTATCCGACCTTCGAGGGCGGCGGCACCCATCTTAATGTCTCGGGCATGGCACTGACCAAGGCGGCGCCAAACAAAGAAGCCGCACTTAAGCTGATGGCCTTTCTTTCATCGGACGGTGCGCAAAAGATTTATGCCGAAACCAACCATGAATTCCCGGTCAATCCGGACGTGGAAAGTTCATCCCTGGTGGCAAGCTGGGGTACGTTTACGCCCGACAACATCAACCTTATGGATGTGGCCAAATTGCGTGGCACGGCGCTGCGGTTGATGGAAGAGGTTGATTTCGACGGCTGATACGCCCTCAAACCCGCTCAAAGCTGATCTTTTGGTACGGCCCCGGCAAAGAACGCGTCAAGATTATCCAGCGCTCTGAACCCCATCGCATCACGCGTACGGGTCGTGGCGCTGCCGATATGGGGCAACATGAAGATGTTGTCATGCGCGGCAAAAGCCGGGTTTCCGCCGGGCTCATTCTTGAAGCAATCAAGACCTGCGGCGGCGATCTGGCCAGAGCTGATTGCCGCCAGCAACGCCGCCTCATCAACCAGAGCACCACGCGCTGTGTTCACGACCACCGCGCCCTTGGGTAACAAGGCAAAGCGCGCGGCATTCATCAAATTGGTGGTTTCGGGCGTTGCCGGACAGTGAAGCGACAAGAAATCTGCAACCCGCAGAAGGCTTTCGACACTGTCATGAAAAACCGCCCCTCCCGCCAGTTCAGGCGATAGCTTACTGCGATTGTAGTAATGGATTTCCATATCAAAGCCGCGCGCCTTGGCAGCAAAAGCCCGCCCCACCCGGCCCATACCAACAATCCCAAGCCGCGCCCCGGTAAGCTGTTTGCCAACCATGAATGAGGGCGACCAGCTTTTCCATTCCCCGCTTCGCACGATCCTGTCGCCCGCAACCGCATGGCGTGCCGCCCCCAACATCAACAGCATGGCGATTTCGGCCGTTGCATCGGACAACACATCCGGCGTGTTTGTAACAACGATCCCACGGGCCTTCAAAGCAAGCAAATCGCAATGATCCACACCGACTGAGTGGTTGGCGATGATCTTCAGCCTTGGCGCCAACTCAGTGGCCACCGCAGCGCTGAAATGTTCCGAATGGCAGGGGATTATTGCATCAAATTCGGCACTTGCGGCGATGATCTGTTCGGCACTGCCGGGCTGATCATCATAGTTGATCACCACATCATAATCGCGCGCCGCGCGCTCCAGCGTGGCATCGGACAAGCGGCGGGTGATCCAAAGGCGGGGTTTGTCGGCCATGGTCATTTCTTGCGCAAGCATTCATCCCAGTAGTCGTAGATCGCGGCCGCGCAAACCACGGCAGCGATGATCATGAAGGGCAGACCACCCTTAAAGCCTGCAAAGCCTGTCGAAATGCTATGCGACAGGCCGTAGATAAAGGTAATGAACAACCCGGTGCCGATCAGCCCCATTACCAGTTTGACCGTATAAGACATGTCATTCGTCCTTTTCTTCAGCAGCTTGCGCCAGATGCATTTGCAGCCACCGCGCCGTGCGCAGCAAGCGGTTGTCTTTCTCGGCGGGGCCAATCAACTGCACGCCGATCGGCAGATTATTATCCCCCACCAGCACCGGTAGCGTCACGCAAGGCAGCCCTGCGAGGGTCCAAAGCGTGCAAAAGACCGGATCGCCCGTACCTTTGCCGAAAAGGGGCGCTTCGCCGGCGGCGGCAGGCGCAATGATCGCATCAAACTCGGTGAAGAATTCCGCGAAAAACGCCTCGGCCGAGGTTTTGACCGCCAAGGCGTCTTGATACTCCAGTTCAGTGATCTGCCGCCCACGGGTGACGATTGGTTTCAGGCTGTCGCTGAGCTGATCCCAATGCGCGTCAAATGTCTTGGCCAGATGCTGACAGATTTCATATTCGTGGATGCGCGCTTGCACGGTGACAAGATCAGACAAGGTTTCGGCCGCCGGAAGCCGGGCCAGATGACGGCCCAACACCTCTTTCACCAGATCAAGCCCGCCACGCGCCGCATCGCTTAGCCGGTCATTGAAGGGCAAGTCGATCCAGGCAAAATTCGGCTCGACCGGGGCATCTTCGGCCGCCCCTGCCCGCATGTCGGGCCGGGGCCGGGCAAAGCTTGCAGGATCGGTTTGATCATAGCCGGAAATGGCATCGGTCAGCAAAGCGACATCCGCCAGACTTCGCCCGAAACAGCCGACTTGATCAAGCGTCACCGAAGTTTGCAAAACACCTGCCCGCGAAATCATGCCGCGCGTGGGCTTAAAGCCGAATGTCCCGCAAAAGGACGCCGGGCGAATGACCGAACCGTTGGTCTGGGTGCCAATCGCCAAAGGCACATGGCTTGCCGCCACTGCGGCCGCCGACCCACTGGAAGATCCGCCGGGGCTGTGGTCAAGATTATGCGGGTTGCGGGTTTCGCCCGCATGAACAAAGGCCAGTTCGGTAGTGACCGTTTTGCCCATGATGACGGCACCGGCTTCGCGTAGCTTTTCAACCAGCCGTGCGTCGTTCTTTGGTTGGCGCCCCGCGAATATCGGCGTTCCACGCGCAGTCGGCATATCGGCAGTATCGACAATGTCTTTCAACCCGACGGGCACGCCGTGAAGCACCCCCACCGCATAGCCCGATCTGCGGATACGGTCACACTCGGCCGCCTGGGCAAGTGCCGCCTCGCCGTCCAGATAGGCCCAGGCCTTGATCGTGCCGTCCGTCTCTTCGATGCGTTGCAAGCACGACTTCACCAGATCGACCGAGCTGAGGTGGCCCGCCGCGATGGCCTTTGCCGCCTCTGTCGCCGTCAATGTATAAGGCGCGGTCTTCACGGCACGTATACGCCAAACAGGTAGTCAGGCAGCCACAGCGCAATGCCGGGGAATTGATACATCAGCAACATCGTTAAGATCACGATCCCCAGATAGGGCATGATGCCGCGGAAAATCTCAATCAACTCGATCTGCTTTTTCAGCACGCCTTTCAGGTAATAGGCCGACATCGCCATAGGCGGCGTCAGGAACGAGGTTTGCAGGTTCAGCGCCACCAGCATCGCAAAGAAATATGGGTTCACGCCGAACGGCTCCAGCAGCGGCAAGAAGATCGGCACAAAGATGATCAATATCTCTGACCATTCCAGCGGCCAGCCCAGCACAAAGATGATCAACTGCGCCAGGATCAGGAACTGAATCGTGGTCAGCTCCATTCCGATCACCCAATTGCTGATCAGATCATGCCCGCCGAGGTAGGAAAACACCGACGCAAAGGTCCAGGACCCCACGAACAGCCAGCAGACCATTGCGGTGGCCTTGGCAGTCAGGAACACGCTTTCCTTCAGCTTTTTCCATGTCATGGACCGGTAAAGAACCGCCAGCACCATGCCTCCGAGTGCGCCCATCGCGGCAGCTTCGGCGGGCGTCGCAAGGCCGCCCAGGATTGACCCCAGCACCAAAGCGATCAACACAGTCAAGGGTACAAACGACACCAGAAGATCGCGGTAAATCTTCGCGGGTGGCGGGACATCCTTGAGGTTTGGCTTGGGCGCCAGTGCTGGATTGATCCAGACCCGAACCAGCACATAGACGATATAAAGCCCCGCAAGCAGCAACCCCGGAAAAACCGCCGCCGCATATAGCCGCAAGGGCGAGAGGTTGCCGATGGCCGCGTAGACGATCAGCATGATCGACGGCGGGATCAAGATACCAAGCGTGCCGCCCGCACAAATCACCCCCGAGGCGAAGGATTTGTTGTAGCCCGCATTTGCCATCGCCGGATAGGCCAAAAGCCCCATAAGCGTGACAACCGCCCCCACGATCCCCGATGCGGTCGAAAAGACCGCACAGGTCAACAAGGCCGCAATCGCCAGCGACCCCGGCAGGTTTCGCGCCGCCATATAAAGCGAGAAGAACAGCCGATCGACGATATTGGCGCGTTCCACCACATAACCCATGAACAAAAACAGCGGGATGGCGACCAGCGTGTCATTTTCCATCACCGAATAGGTGTTTTGGTTCAACAAGTAGAAGATGTTGTTGTCGAATATGTCCGAAAAGGTCTCGATACCGCCCTGATAATAGGCGTAATAGCCAAAGCCCACGCCCATCGCGATCAAGGTGAAGGCAATCGGGAACCCCAGCAATACCAGCACAATGAACAGGCAAAGCATCAGGATGGCAACTTCGGGATTTGTCATCTTTTTGTCTTTCTACAAAAGCGAAGTCGCCTATTTGTGGGTGGGATCAACGGCAGGAACCATGGACATGTCCATATGCATCAGCATGTCCTCCGTCTCACGGACATCGTCCAGACGGTCCATCCAGACACCTGTGCGCATGGCAATCCAGCAGCGCACCATTTCGGCCACGCCCTGAAGCAACAATAGCCCACCCGCCAATGGTATCAATGTCTTGAAGAAATAGATCTGAATACGCGCGGGGCTGTTCCAGCTGACCTCTTTGTAGCGCCAACTGTCAGAGGCAATTTCCCAGCCATACCAGAACAGCGCCAGAATTCCGGGGAAGAAGAACAAGACGTAAAGCGTGAAATCGACGCGCGCTTGCCAGCGTACTGAAAACAGCCGGTAAAGCACATCGCCCCGCACGTGGCTGTCTTGGGCAAGCGCATATGGCCCGGCCATCAAGAACAACGCACCATACATCTGCACCATCATATCAAAGGCCCAGACGGTCGGCGAATTGAGCACATATCTTACGAAAACCTCGTAAGAAACCGACAGCGTCAAAATCAGGATGCACCAGCCAAAGGCACGCCCGACCCAAATGCTAAGCCCTTCAATGCCATGTACGAATTTCATCACTCCGCCCCCTCACACCACTCAAGATCCGGGGGCCATCTGAGGCCCCCGGATCATTTCGCCATCGGTCAGATCAACCGAAGTAGTGATTGTAAGCCAGCTTGTAGTCAGGCTGATTGAGGTTCAGGTAGCCCATGACATTCTTGGCATAGGCCTTCTGGCTTTCGATAACCTTGGCGAAGAACGGATCTTCCGCCGAGATACGGTCAACCACGACATCCCATGCCGCAAGCTGCGCCGCCATAACATCGTCCGGGGTGCGCCAGACATTCACGCCCTGCTCGTCGCGCAGAGTGTTCAGATCATCCGCATAACGCTTGGTGTTGTTCCAATAGAAGTTGGAGTTTTCAGCCTCGGACGCATATTTAAGGATCGCCTGAAGCTCTGCGGGCAGGGCTTCATAGGTCTTCTTGTTGAACGAGACTTCGAAGAATTCCTGCGACTGGTGATAAGACGCCAGCATGTAGTCCTTGGACACATCTTGCATACCAAAGTCACGGTCAGAGGTTGGGTTGTTGAATTCAGCCGCGTCGATCAGGCCGGATTTCATCGCAGGCTGAATTTCACCGCCAGGCAGCTGCACGACCGACATGCCCATTTCCAGCAACACGTCCGCCGCAAGGCCAACGGTGCGGTACTTCAGGCCTTTCATTTGATCGGCTGAGGTAATCCGCTCTTTGAACCAGCCAAGCGGCTGCGCCGGCATCGGAGAGTTGAAGAAGGACACGATGTTCAAATCCAACGACGCCATCAGCTCATCGAAAAGCTCCTGACCACCGCCATAGTTGACCCAGCCCAGAACTTCCTGGCTGGACCAGCCAAAGCAAGGGCCGGTGCCGAACAGCGATGCGGTCTTTGACTTTGAATACCAATAGGCAGGCACATAGTGGCACGCATCCAGAACGCCACGGTGCACAGCATCTTGCATCTGCGATGTCTTCACGACCGAATCGACGGCCAGAAGGTCAATCTTCAGCGCGCTGCCGGCCATCGCATGAACGCGGTCCACATAGGATTGGGCATTCTCAAGAAAGATGCCGCCGCCCCAGGCCGCTTGCATTTTCAACGTGGTGGGTTCGGTCTGCGCAAGTGCAGGTGCTGCAAGTGCGGCTGCACCCACGACTGCCGTGCCACTCAAAAACTTTCTGCGGTTAATCGTATCTGTCATGTTTCCTCCCAAGAAACCGGGCCATTTTCGGCCCTGTACTGTGACGGGCTATTGCCGCCTCTGATCATTTAGAATTATCCGGAGGAACGGGTCTAACTCGGGCCATCGACGTTTGCACGCCAAGCCATCAGCCGTTTCCCCGGACGTTTCATACATTCACCTTACCCGATGTTGTAATACAAACAAGTCCAACAATCGCAGGCGAGTTGACGAAATGGTTATCGGGGGCGCAATCAGCCCGGCCCAAACCGGCCGGCCCTTGCACCCTAGCAGCGGGACGCAAAAATTGCATTCGTTCCGGGCATCGAAAAATTACAGCGGCGCACCCATCCGCCAAATCCGCGCCGTGATCGGTTCAATCACGATTTTCTTGCTGTGATGACGATTGCGGAATGCTTCTGGCCCATCATATCGTGATGGCCAGATGCAGTAACAAACCAGCGCCTGCTGCCATCAACCGATATGCAAGGTCTTGACCTCTTGGTAATCCTCAAGCCCAAGCATGCCACCTTCGCGGCCATTACCTGACTGCTTGTAGCCACCAAAGGGCGAGCCGTAGTTAAAGCCGCCGCCGTTGATGTGAATGGCCCCTGCCCGCAGCTTGGCGGCCACCCGCAAGGCGCGATCTTTATCGCCGGTCTGGACGTAAGCCGCCAAACCGTAGGGCGTGTCATTGGCAATACGGATCGCCTCGTCCTCATCCTCAAACGGGATGATCACCAAGACCGGACCAAAGATTTCCTCTTGCGCCACGCGCATGTCATTGCGCACATCGGCAAAGATAGTCGGCTTCACATACCACCCGGTTTCAAACCCCTCGGGCTTGCCAAGGCCACCGGCAAGCAGCCGCGCGCCTTCATCAATGCCGACCTTGATCATCGCTTGCACGCGATCATATTGCATCCGGTCAAACATCGGGCCGATGTGATCGCCCTCTTCCGCCGGATCACCCACCGCAATTCCTTCAGCCGTCGCTTTGGCAATCTCAAGCACCCGATCATAGCACGAGCGTTCGACCAAAAGCCGGGTTGGCGCGTCGCAAGACTGCCCGGTGTTGAACATGCATTCCATGACCGACCCCGCCACACGATTTTCGAGATCGCAATCGGCGAAGACAATATTGGGGGATTTGCCGCCAAGTTCCAGCGTCACCCGTTTGACCGTATCCGCCGCCGCCTTGGTGATGGCGATACCTGCACGGGTCGAGCCGGTGAAGGACATCATCTGGATATCGGGATGGGTGGACATCGCGGGCCCCACCACCAGACCGTCGCCATGGACAAGGTTGAAGACCCCTGCGGGATAGCCCGCCTCGTGGATGATCTCGGCATAGATCATCGCGGAAATTGGCGTATGTTCCGAGGGTTTGAGCACACAGGTACAGCCCGCAGCCAATGCCGGCACGACCTTAAGCGCGATTTGGTTAATCGGCCAGTTCCAAGGCGTGATCAGCCCGCAAACCCCGATCGGCTCGCGCAGCAAGATGTCGCCATTGGCAAGCGTTTCGCTTTCCTCAAGGGCCTTGAGCGCGTCGATGAAGCCTTGCAGGTGCCCAAGCCCCGCATCGGCCTGCGCACCAAGCGCCATGGTTTTGGGCGCGCCCATCTCTAGGCGCATTGCATCAGCCAGATCGCCAAGCCGCGCTTCGGTGGCTTTCAGCAAACGCGAAAGCAAGGCAAGCCGTTCGGCTTTGCTTGTCAGCGAAAAGCTTTCAAAGGCCGCTTTGGCGGCGGCGACGGCGCGGTTCACATCCTCTTCATTGCCAAGGATGATCGTGCCGATCTGTTCTTCTGTCGCGGGGTTCAGAACCGGAAAGCTGCGGTCAGATACGGGTGATACCCAAGCGCCGTTGATATAGAACTTCCCAAGGTTTTTCATAGCTCTCTCCCGAAACGAAACGCCGCACTAGGGCGGCGCCTTTGCAGTGAATTTTCCGGCGCAAGTGGCGCGGGGGTCAGGTGGCGTGGTTCGCGCCCTCATCATCCAAAATAGCGCGCAGCTCGGCCAGGTGACGATCAGCCTGACTTGGGTAATTCTCCAGCTCTGCCGCGGTTTTTTCCGCGATCTCATGGCTCAGCACCCGCAGCTTCTGGCCGGTCTGAAGCGCGCGGATATAGGTTTCCGCCGCACGCTCAAAGTAATACATCCGGTTGAACGTATCGGCGACATCATCGCCCAAGACCAAAACGCCATGATTGCCCATGATCATGATCTTTTTCGACGGATCCGACAAAGCCGCAGCGCAGCGTTCGCCCTCTTCTTCAAAGGCCAGACCGCCAAAGTTTTCGTCAATGACATAGCGGTTGTAGAAGGTCGCAGTGTTTTGGTCGATCGGCGGCAGGTTGCTGTCGGCCAGACAAGCCAGAACCGTGGCATGGATCGAATGCACATGCATCACACAGCGCGCATGCGGGCAATGACGGTGGATAGAGCCATGCAGCCCCCAAGCGGTCGGATCCGGCGCATCGGGACGATCAAGCGCATTTGGATCATTGGCGTCCAGCAACAAGATGTCGGACGCCCTGATGCGCGAAAAATGCGCCTGATTGGGGTTCATCAGGAACTGTGTCCCTTCCGGATTGACCGCAAGGGAAAAGTGATTGGCAACCGCCTCATGCATCCCCAGCCGCGCCGTCCAGCGGAAGGCGACAGCAAGATCGACCCGTTCTTCCCAATGATCAATGTTCGAACGGGTCTGGAATAATGAAAGATCGGCCATCACGAAGCTCCTGTCAGATGCTTCGGGCTTACTCCGCCGCTTGCGCGTGGGCGCGCCCGTTCGGGACCACTTCATAGCCCGGTTCTTCCGGCTCGTCATCCGTCATTTCCGCAGGGAAGCCATCGGCCAGGATCGACAGGCCGGTGGCATCTTCCAAACGACGGATGATATCGTCAGATTGCGCGCGGTTGCCGTACCGCTTCTGGCCATCCTTGAAGATGTCGATCATCAGCGGGCTGATTTCCAGCGGGATGTTGTTTTGCTCTGCTATCTTGTGGAACAGGCCGATATCTTTCAGCACCAGATCCATGGTGAAGGAAATATCGCGGCTGCCGTTCAAGATCACCTGACCTTCGGTTTCGGCCACGAAAGAGGTGCCCGAAGAAATCACGATGGCTTCATAGGTCGTGGCCATATCCATGCCCGCAGCCTTCATCGTCACCATAGCTTCGCACAGGGTCAGAAGGTTGGCCGTCGCCAGATAGTTGGTCATGACCTTTAGAACCGAGGCTGTACCGATGTCTCCGGTGTGCAAGACGCGTCGGCCAAGGGTGGTCAGCATCGGCAACATACGCTCAAACGTGGGGCGGTCGCAGCCCGCGAAGATTGAGATATTGCCGGTGGCAGCCCGGTGGCAACCGCCCGAAACCGGGCATTCGATCGGAGCGGCACCCTTGGCGCGCACCAGCTCTGCGATCCGCTTGACTTCGGTTTCGTCGGTCGTGGACATTTCAGCCCAGATCTTGCCTTCGGAAAGGCCGGCGATCACGCCATCGGCGGCTTCCATCACTTGCGAACACGCGGCCGGCGACGGCAGACAGGTGATGACGATATCGCACTTTTCAGCCAGCTCTTTGGGGCTGTCTGCACGTTTGGCGCCACGCTTGACGAAATCTTGAACGAAATCTTCGTTCAGGTCGCGCACGGTAAGATCGAATCCGTTGCGCAGGATCGAACCGGCAAGTTTGCCGCCGACATTACCAAGGCCGATGAATCCAACTTTCATAAAGGTCTCTCCCATTTCGATTAGGTCTGAACGTGGCGTGCCGTCTAAACGCGCCTTTTATTGCGTCGCCACCAAAGGAATGACGTTGGCATCCGCGGAAAACACATATTCGATATCCGAAAATGCGTTTTGTGCAAATCCATAAGCAAAGGTAAGCCCATCAGCGCCCGCCTTGACGCCATGTTCGGCATTGCCCGGAATGAAGACGGCCGTGCCAGCAGTGACGTGGTTTTCGACGCCGTCAATGGTCACAACGCCCGAACCAGCGGTGCACAGGTAAAATTCCGGCGGCGCGTGGCGGTGCAGGTTCAGCACGCCATGGGCCGGAAATTCGGCAACGCCCAGCAAGAAATCTGCCGAGGGTGTGCGATCTGCGGAAATCAGAGTGCGCCAGGTCACATCGCCGTAAACCGGATCAGTGCCGCCTTCGACCGGAAGATCGTCCAACTGGCGGGTAAAGGCGTTGACATTCGAAATCGGGGCGCTGTCCATATTGGCAGCAGCGGTTTCAGTCTCTTCGACAAGCAAGGCGTGGTCCATGGCAACAATCCTTCAATCAAGGGCGTCAAGGGAGCTGGGCTGCGGCACTTAGGCCAAAGTCGGGCGGTCCTTCCGCCCCTCAACGATCACCCGAACCCGCCACTTGCGGCTGCCGATCGCAACTCGACATTCTAAGATTGCGTGCCCAAATAGAAATGATAAATATTGGCCATAATGGTCAAAAATATTTAAGGCATTCACCATGGATACCCGCCTGCCAAACCTTATCTGGCTGCGTACCTTTGAGGCGGCAGCGCGGCTGCTGAACTTTACCGAGGCGGGTGACGAACTTGGCCTGACCCAAACGGCCGTCAGCCTGCATATCAAAGCGCTTGAAGGCACGCTTGGCTGTCGGCTGTTTGACCGCAAGCCACGGCATCTGGCGCTGACCGCCATGGGGCAGGCCTATGTTCA
>JBAUHP010000019.1:0-10874 GCA_049680345.1 Albidovulum sp.
CCTTTTTCATACCAGTATTTGCGCGCCATCTTGATCGCAAGTTCCGCAGTTTCCGTGCCGGAATTGGTAAAAAAGACAGTGTCGGCAAATGTATGCTCGCACAGCAGATCCGCAAGTCGCTGCTGCTCCGGTATCTGATAAAGGTTTGAGACGTGCCAGAGCTTGCCCGCCTGTTCGGTAAGGGCAGCTACGAGATCTGGGTTGGCGTGGCCAAGGGCATTCACCGCAATGCCAGCGCCCAGATCAAGATATCGGCGGCCATCATCCGCAATCAGCCAGCTTCCCTCGCCCTTCACGAATGACAAAGGCGCGCGATTATAGGTGGGTAAAACAGTCGGGATCATGAGCGAGCTCCGATGAAAGAAGCCAATCCGTGCCCGAGGCAGGTGGCTGTGTCAACGATGGTAGGGTGAATGTGGCAACAGCAGCCACAGGCAGATCAGGCGTCAGTTGCGCGACGTCGGGGACGTGAAGTGATTTGGGTCCGGATGATCATGTCGGCGGTTTAGCGGGATTGCACGTGCCTGTCCATCGAAGATTTCCCGACATAACGGGCCGCCTTGATGATTCATCTTCGCGCCTAGAATCTGACAACTCGGTGCAAGTGCCATACGACCGCTTTGCGCCATTTTGCCAAAATCCCGAAACTGGGACGTCGTATATTACCGGCGCAAGCTGCCAACAACGCTCCTTATCTTCAAGAGCGCACTTGTTGGTCGCCGTGTCAAAGATTGTCGGTTTTGGTCACTCGTTTGTAAAGGTGCCAGGTCGTGTGCCCCAGAACCGGCATGGCAATGAACAGCCCCAAGAAAAACGGTATCATAGCAATCAATGTCACCAGCCCAACAAATACGCCCCACAAGAGATAAATCATCGGGCTGCCTTTGACCGCGGACATCGAACGGATCGCGGCGGTCAGAAAGTCAACGTCGCGGTCCAGCAACATTGGTATCCCCAACACACTCATAGAAAAGATAATTGTCGCGAACACCGCCCCGACCGCTGTTCCGAACCCAGCCATAGCAAGGCCGTTGGCTGTAAAGAAAACGTCGAGTGAGCTTGAAATGTTAATCATCGGAGAAAGTCCCAGGAACAGGGCAAAGATCATATGTCCCAAGAACAACCAAAACAGGAAAATCACTACGATAATCACTGCAAGCCATGGCAATTGACCGTTTCTATGGGACCAGACTACGCCTACAATTTCCCTAAGATTAAGTGGTTCATTTTCCATGCTGCGGCGGCTGGTTTCATAAATCCCGAGCGCGGCAAACGCTCCGATCAAGGGAAATCCCAATACCGATAGCAACAGCCAGTAGGTTTGGCCTGTTACATAGGTAATCCATGCCATGACCAGACCCACCGCGACATAAAAACTGGCAAAGAACAGCCCAATCCATGGCGCAGTCAGGAAATCTCGCACTCCCAAGGCCAAGCTTACTTTCAAATCAGAAAATTGCGGTGGGGTCACATCGGGTGCGCCCAATGGTCTGTCTTGCATAACTCAGTGTACTGCCCAAATTCGCCACAAGTAAAGCCCGCTCAATCCTCAGTTTTAGGCCATGGCATTGACGTCAAAACCGCTGGCAGACAGACGACCGGGCAGACGAACAACTGTGAAACTCGTTTGGACAGTTAGTTAGCCGCAATTTCGGCATTCAGTTCACTGGGCCATTCAATCCATTGACAGACAGGTGGTTCCGACGCGTGACGCTACTCTTGTGTCCTGTGTCGGCTTCGCCCGCGTTGCGATAGCTGATGGTTTTCCGCTATAAATCTCCTCACCGTGGACTGTCTGACCGGCGCTGCCCGCTCACTTTGGGTTCTCGCCACCTCATAACCACAGGCGCATCATGTTGACCCTTTTTGGCTATCGGTACTCTGTCTATCTGCGCATCGTGCGGCTGGTGCTGGCCGAGAAAGGCCTGACGGCAAGACATGTAGAGATTGACCCCTTCAGTGCATTATCCACTGATTTCATGCGCCTTCATCCCTTCGGGCGCGTGCCGGTACTCGATCATGATCGCTTTGTGGTCTACGAGACGGCAGCCATTACCCGTTACCTAGACGAGGCTTTCGAAGAACCGCCGCTACAGCCCGTGGGCGCTCAGGCGCGGGCGCGAATGGTCCAGATTGTCGCGATTGCAAATGCTTATGCCTATTGGCCGCTGGTGCGTCAGGTCTATGCACAAGCGGTGTTTGGCCCCGCAGATGGGCAGGCCACAGACCGCGCGGAACTGGCGAAAGGCCTTGCCAGCGCCCCCCGGGTGCTGGCCGCGCTTGAGGTTTTGGTGGCCGAGGGGTTGTGGACAGGTAGCAACGGCGGCGATCAGCCGGTGACCCTTGCCGATCTGCATCTAGCGCCGATGATCGGGGCTTTTGCTGCAGCCCCGCAAGGGGCCAACATGCTTGGTAACTACCCGGCCTTGGCGCGTTGGTGGGCGCAGATATCGGCGCGGCCCAGTTGGGCTGCGACCGATGCAGGCCTGCCGAACCGGCACATCTGACCGGGGCATATTACACTGGGCTGCTTAGTTGCCCGTGGCAATCGCCTCAAGCATCGCGATGATCGGGACGTAGTAATCCGCGTCATACCCCGCCGCATTCTCCAAAACGCTGAAAAACACGCCCACCGTGCCCGATTGCATATCAATCAGCATATACTGGCCCCCATAACCGCCATGCCCCAACCAGCGGCCATTGGTGTTGGTTTGATTGGAATAGCGAATGCGCCCGCGTGGCGCGGGCATTGGTACACCGCCTTTAAGTGTAGCTTCGATAAAATCCGCACTTCCGACGGAAAGCCCAGCAGCCCCCTGCCCGCGCCGGGCGATCAGCAGGCCGTACCGCGCCAAATCGCGGGCAGTCAGGCAATGCCCGCCGCTGACCGCAACAAACCCATCGCGGTCGCAAATCGTATGCAGTGAACCCTCAAGCCCTGCCGCATCGGCAATATCGGCCAGATAGGACGAAATGCGCCGCCCGCCCCGCACTTCGGCAATCGCCGCCAGAATATCGGTGTTGGCGGATCGGTACATCGCCTCACCGGTTTGATTGCGGCAATCCGCCGCCCCGGGCGCCAAGCCAATCGTCGCCAAGAACTCCAGCGTCCCGATTTCGCGCTCATCCCCCTCAGGCAGGCGAAACCCGCTGGCAACCTCATGATCCCAGACCCGCGCCATAGGATCGGCGTAGTCTTCCGAATAATCATTCAAGACGTCCATATTCAGAACCTCTTGAATCGTCGCCCCGGCATAACCGGCCCCGATCCAAGGCAGACAATCCCCGATCTTTTCATCCAGACTTAACTTGCCCTCGGCCCAAAGCTGGCCAATCACCAAATTCATCGTGGTCTTGGAAATCGACATGATCGAATGGGGCTGATCGGGGCCAAAGTCGGGCGCATATTTTTCATATAAAATCTCACCGCCGCGCGCCACGACCATGCCCGAAAACCACGGCAGGCCCGTCAACCGCCCCACATCTTCGCGCGCCGCGATAGAGATATCGGCCCGCATTGCCAGTTCAAGCACATGGCTGGCACGAAAACTTTGCCCATAGCGCCCGATCTCATGCAGATTGTGAAACCCATAGCGGCGGTTCTCGGGCTGGTTCCAGCCCGCTTTGCGGTCAGCGCCGGTCAACAGGTCGGGATTGGGCGCGAATGTCAGATCGGGCATGGTGTCCTCTTGGGCTTGAAGGTTTAGGCCACAATAGGCCCTATGCCGCTTCTGACAATAGTTCGCACCACCAACAAGCGGTTTTCGGGCCTTTCTAAGCACTGGGGCCTTGCCACGGTCAAGCGCCGCTTGTATCTCACCCCGTCTCCCGGTTAAAATGGGATCAACTGCCGCCAAGGCCAGCCGGCGCATCCACAAGGGTGCTTGCCGCTTTTGCCTATGAACCCGAGGGTCATCATGTCCTGGACCGACGAACGCGTCGAATTGTTGAAGAAAATGTGGGGCGAAGGCCAGTCGGCTAGCCAGATCGCCAAAGAGCTTGGCTCGGTCACCCGCAATGCCGTGATTGGCAAGGTCCACCGTTTGGGCCTGTCAAACCGCGCCACAGGCGGCTCCCCCGCAGAACCCAAGGCCAAAGCCGCCGAAGCCGCACCCGCCCCGAATGAAGCGGCGCGCAGTGAAACCCCGCGCGCAGCAGCCCCCCGCCCCGAACCGCGCCCTTCGGCCGCCGGCGCACCAGCCGCAGCCCCCGCGCGTCCAGAGACGCAGGTTATGGTGCCGCATGTCCGCAAACCCATCATCCCGGCCGGTCAACCCCTGCCACCGCAGCCCTCTGCCGGTGAGATCAGCCCCGAGGCCCTTGCCTCGGTTCGAGAGATAGAGAAAAAAGCCCGCAAGATCAGCCTGATGGAATTGACCGAACGGACCTGCAAATGGCCTGTCGGCGATCCCGCCACCGATGATTTCTGGTTCTGCGGCCTGCCCAGCCAGCAAGGCAAACCCTATTGCGAAGCCCATGTCGGCGTCGCCTTCCAGCCAATGTCAGCACGCCGCGACCGGCGCCGTTAGGCACGGGGTCAAACCATGGCAGCGGTTATAGCGGTCAATGGTCTGTCGAAGACTTATGCCTCTGGCACGCCCGCCTTGTCAGGCGTGACGCTGGATGTGCGCAGGGGTGAGATACTGGCGCTTCTAGGGCCAAATGGTGCTGGCAAAACCACACTGATTTCGATCATCTGCGGGCTGGTCATGCCCTCAGCCGGAACTGTCACCGTCGGTGGCCATGACATCCGCCTCGACTACCGCGCCGCACGCGCGCTGATCGGTCTTGTGCCGCAAGACATCGCCCTTGAAATGTTCGAGACCGTGCTCAACACCTTGCGTTTCAGCCGTGGCTTGTTCGGCAAGGCCCCTGATGACGCCCATCTGGAACGATTGTTGCGCAGCCTGTCACTTTGGGACAAGCGTAATGCCAAACTGATGGAGCTGTCGGGCGGCATGAAGCGGCGGGTGATGATCGCCAAGGCGCTGGCCCACGAACCCAAGGTGCTGTTCTTGGATGAGCCGACCGCCGGGGTCGATGTGACCTTGCGGCGCGAAACCTGGGACTTGGTGCGCAGGCTGGCCCACGACGGTGTCACCGTGATCTTGACCACCCATTATCTGGCCGAGGCCGAAGAAATGGCAGACCGGATCGGCATCATCGATAAAGGGCGGCTGATGTTCGTCAAGGACAAGACAGCGCTAATGCACGAATTCGGCAAGAAGCGTCTGACCATTGCCCTTACCGCCCCGCTGGCCACCATACCCAAGGCGCTGAGCTTGCATGGGGTGGAACTTGGCGCTGATGGCGAAAGCCTGATTTATGATTACGACACACGCGCCGAACGCACGGGTATCGCGCGGCTTTTGGCCGATGTCGCCACCGCCGGGCTTGCGGTGCGCGATCTATCTACCGCGCAGACATCGCTTGAAGATGTGTTCTTGCGGCTGGTGGGAGAGGCCGCATGAACCTGCGCGCCATCCGCACGATATTTGACCATGAAATGGCGCGCTTCCGGCGCACTTTGTGGGAATCGCTTGCAGCACCCGTCTTGTCGACGGTGCTTTACTTCGTGGTGTTCGGTGCGGCCATCGGCGGGCGGATCGCGTCGGTCGAAGGCGTCAGCTATGGCGCGTTCATCGTGCCGGGTCTGATGATGCTGACCGTATTGCAACAATCCATCGCCAACGCCTCCACCGGGATCTTCATGCCCAAATTCATCGGCACGATCTATGAGGTCCTCTCGGCACCGGTATCCTTTGCAGAGGTGGTGATCGGCTATGTCGGGGCGGCGGCGGTGAAATCCTTGATCATTGCGGCGGTGATCCTGGCAACCTCACTGATCTTCGTCGAGATCCGCATCCAACATCCGTTCTGGATGCTGGGGTTCTTGGCCCTGACGGCGGTGGCCTTTTCGCTGTTTGGCTTCTTGATCGGCATCTGGTCAAAGGACTGGCAGCAGGTGCAGATCATCCCCACGATCGTGATCACGCCTTTGGTGTTCTTGGGCGGGGCGTTTTATTCAACCGCGATGCTGCCGCCCTTGTGGCAAGATATATCCTTGCTGAACCCCGTCCTTTACCTGATTTCGGGTTTTCGCTGGTCATTCTTCGGGTTGGCCGATGTCCCCGTGGCCGCCTCTTTTGCCGCCCTCGCGCTGATGCTGGCCGTAGAAATAGCACTGGTGTGGGTGATCTTCCGCACCGGCTGGCGCCTGCGGGCCTGAGGGCAGGCGCACCGCCAAAACTTGCGGCCCCAAAAAAACCGGCCACGCGACAACTTTACAAGAATCCATTTTGTGGTCATGCCTATCTGGTCTTAGGGGAAGATGCCCATGCCACTCACGACGGCCCAACCCATGCGCCAGAACTGGATCGTCGTTGCCTTCGGTTTTTTGGCACTCTCTTTGGCCTTTTCCGGACGCGCGGCGCTTGGCCTGATCATGCCTGTCTGGCAAAGCGAATTTGGCTGGACGAGCAGCTATATCTCTGGTGTGGGGGCATCGGCGCTGGTCGTCATGGCCATTGTTGCCCCGTTTGCCGGCCGTTTGGTTGATCGGCGCGGTTCGCGCTTTACCCTTAACCTGGGAATGGGTCTTTTGGGCATCGGCTGCGCGATTGTGGCGTTGATGAACAGCAAGATGATGTTTGTAATCGGCTTTGCAGGTTTTTGCGCTGTAGGTTTTGGCATTGTCGCCACCCATGTCGTGGCAACGGCAGTTGCCCGCAGCTTTTCGGCGAACCGGGGCCTTGCCACCGGTCTCGCGACTTCGGGTGCCACCGGCGGTCAGTTCCTGATCGTCCCCCTGATCGCGACCTTGCTGGCATTCGCCAGCTGGCGCTGGAGTTTTGGCGCATTGGCCCTGACCAGCCTTGCGCTGATCCCCTGCATCAAGATGAGCCTTCGTTCACACAAACCACAATCCAGCCAAGATAACATGGCGGAAATATCGCAATCCGGTATGGCGCAAGACTTCGGCCTGATCTTGCGCAAACCCGCCTTTCACGCATTGTTTTGGAGCTATCTGATTTGTGGTTTCACGACCACAGGGGTAATCGAAACTCACCTGCTTCCCTATGCGTCTTTTTGCGGCTTCCCACCGATCCCCAGTGCCACGGCCTACGGATTGTTATCCTTGGTCAACCTGATTGGCATGATAGCCGCCGGTTGGCTTACCGACCGCGTCAACCGCCCGATGCTTTTGGCTGCAATCTACATGTTGCGCGCGCTCACTTTCGTCGTCCTCGGTCAACTGCCAGGCACGACGATAGAGATGCTGTTCATATTCGCCCTCCTCTTTGGCGCGGTTGATTACGCAACCGTCCCTGTCACGGCAAGCCTTGTGGCCAGCCACGTTGGCATCAAGGTCATGGGGTTGGCCATGGGAATGATCTCGGCAGGGCACGCCATAGGCGGTGCCATCGGTGCCTATCTTGGTGGTTTTGTCGTTGATCTGACCGGTGCCTATGATCTTTTGTGGACAGGCTCTGTCTGGCTGGCCTTTGGCGCGGGCGTGATCGCATTGCTGCTCAAGGCGCAACCCGCGCCGGGATCTGCGGCTTAAGCCCAGAACCCGCCTAGAATACTTGCGAAATACTGCCCGGCGTTGGCTTGCGCATGCAGATGCGCGCACCGGCACACGAACATCGACTGACGATGCGCCCCCAATACCCTTTTTCCGGATTGCGCCCGATATACGGTCGTGGGCCCGGCGTGTGACATATAGCCCAAATGCCGGGTTTTGGGTCTTGCCGTTAGGCTGGAAATCGTGACGGTCACGAAATGGCGGCTTTTGTTCGCGCCCGGCTTTTCGTTGCGTTTCTTGCTTGCCGTCCGGCTAGGCCGACAAGGCGCCTGAAGGTTCCACATTCCATATGCGAGGGCGCGGGGCAATCTGCGACATGGCGCAAAGTGTCCCGCAACGCCGTCATCTCTTGAATATGTCGATCAAGCTCTGCCGCCCGGTTGAGTAACTCCGCGCGCGGCAAATCCGGCTTCCCATCGGGGCCAAACATTCGTGAAATTTCGTCAAGCGAAAACCCAGCGGACTTGCCCATGGAAATCAGTGCAAGCTGCAACAGCACCTCTGGGGCAAACTGTCGGCGCAGCCCATGGCGGCCGATCGATGAAATTAACCCGATTTCATCGTAGTAACGCAGCGCTGATGGGGGGATTCCGGCTTTTTGCGACACCTCGCCAATGTCCAGTAACTTCATGCTTGACCTCAAGTTGGCTTGATTTCTTAGGGTGCCCGTTCAAATCGATTCTAACAAGGGATGCAGGCACATGCGAACCATCGGATCACCCCACCAAAGCACCACGAACCTCGGCGCGCTTTTGTGCCTTTCGCTGTCCATGCTATTGGCCTCACTGGGGACCAGCATCACCAATATCGCCCTGCCGACACTTGCACAGGCATTTGAAGCGCCCTTCCAACAGGTGCAGTGGGTTGTTGTGTCCTATCTCGCGACCCTTACGGTTTTCGCTGTTCTTGCCGGGCGGCTTGGGGACATATTCGGTCGCCAACGGATGCTTTTGCTTGGTCTTGTCTTGTTCTCGCTGGCCTCAGCTTTTTGTGCGCTGGCCTTCAGCCTCTGGTCGTTGATCGCAGCGCGGGCGGTGCAGGGCATCGGCGCCGCCTTCTTGATGACTTTGACGGTCGCCTTGGTGCGTGAGACAACGAAAGATGACCGGGTGGGGCGGGCAATGGGAACGCTTGCCACCATGTCGGCGTTTGGAACGGCACTTGGCCCCTCATTGGGAGGTTTGCTGGTTGGAAGTTTCGGGTGGCGATCGGTCTTTTGGGCGTTGATCCCCATCGGCTTGCTGGGGATCGGGCTTGCGCTTGGCGCGCTTCCAACGCGTCGCGGCCTGGCAAAATCTTCTCCGATCCGTTTTTCGGCGGTTCGGGACGGCAGTGTTTTGCCCAGCTTGGTCGCAAATCTTCTGGTGGCAAGCGTCATGATGGCGACGTTACTTGTCGGGCCATTCTACCTTGGCCATGCGCTGGGATTGCGCAGTTCGGTGGTGGGCCTGCTTATGTCGCTGGGGCCTGTCATATCAATCTGTAGCGGCGTGCCCTCTGGTCGGTTGGTCGATGCATGGGGTGCGCATTTCGTCCTGCCGATAGGCCTGATCATGCTCATCATAGGGGCCTTTTTGCTGTCGGTTTTACCAATGTTTTTTGGGGTCTTTGGCTATGGTGCAGCCATAGCAATTCTGACGCCGGGCTATCAGCTGTTTCAATCAGCCAACAACACGGTGGTGATGGCCAAGGTAGCGGAAGGTCAGCGGGGCACGGTTTCTGGTCTGCTTGCACTCTCGCGAAATCTTGGCCTTCTGTTGGGCGCGTCGGTGATCGGCGCTGTCTTTGCTTTCGGTGTGGGAACCGCTGCAATCGAAAACGCACCGCCTGCGTCGATTGTGCATGGAATGCAGCTTACATTCTTGGTGGCCGGCGCCTTGATGCTTGCCGCATTTTGGATCATGCGTCGCGGTCGGCCAAAGAACCAACCGCCCCCAGGTTGAAGGCAGCCATTTGCCCCCCTTCCAAGCCCCCGCAAGCTCAGATATATCCCCCCCATGTCGCAAAACCCGCCCTCACTTCGCCCCGACCTCGCCCCCCGCCCGATCTTTGGCGGGCCTGCACGTGAGGGCCAGCCTACCATTGGCATGGTATCGCTTGGCTGTCCCAAGGCTTTGGTGGATAGCGAACGCATACTGACCCGGCTGCGCGCCGAGGGCTATGCGATCAGCCCCGATTATCAAGGCGCTGATGCAGTGATCGTGAACACCTGCGGTTTCCTTGATTCCGCCAAGGCCGAAAGCCTTGAAGCGATCGGCGAGGCTTTGGCGGAAAACGGCCGGGTGATCGTCACCGGCTGTCTTGGGGCAGAGCCGGACTACATCACCGGCGCCCATCCATCCGTGCTCGCCGTCACCGGCCCGCATCAATATGAACAGGTGCTGGATGCCGTTCATAAAGCCGTGCCACCAAAGCCCGATCCGTTCATCGACTTGCTGCCTGCAACCGGCGTCACCCTGACCCCGCGCCATTACAGTTACCTCAAGATTTCAGAGGGTTGTAATCACAAATGCAAGTTCTGCATCATCCCCGACATGCGCGGAAAGCTGCAATCGCGCCCTGCCCATGCTGTGCTGCGCGAGGCGGAAAAGCTGGTCGAGGCGGGGGTGCGCGAGCTTTTGGTGATCAGCCAGGACACCTCGGCCTATGGGCTTGATATCAAACATGCCAGTGACCGCGGCCACCGCGCCCATATCACCGATCTTGCCCGCGATCTGGGCAGCCTTGGTGCTTGGGTGCGGCTGCACTACGTCTATCCTTATCCGCATGTCCGCGATCTGATTCCGCTGATGGCAGATGGCCTGATTTTGCCCTATCTCGACATCCCGTTCCAGCACGCCCACCCCGATGTTTTGCGCCGCATGGCCCGCCCTGCCGCCGCCGCCAAAACGCTGGATGAGATCGCCGCATGGCGCGCGATCTGCCCCGAAATCACCCTGCGTTCGACGTTTATCGTGGGCTACCCCGGCGAGACAGAGGCCGAATTCCAGACCCTGCTGGACTGGATGGACGAGGCACAATTGGACCGGATCGGGTGTTTTCAATATGAAGATGTCGCAGGGGCGCGGTCAAACGCCCTGCCCGATCATGTTGACGCTGCGGTCAAACAAGACCGCTGGGACCGGTTCATGGCCAAAGCCCAGGCGATTTCCGAAGCGAAACTTGGGGCCAAGATAGGCCAAAAGATCGAGGTGATCGTCGATAGCGTTGACGCAGACGGTGCCACCTGCCGTACCAAAGCCGATGCGCCCGAGATTGATGGCAATCTGTTCATCGACGAGGGTTT
>JBAUHP010000020.1:0-7916 GCA_049680345.1 Albidovulum sp.
TGGTTGAAAAGCCGGATGCAGCCTGCCGAAGTTGCGCGGCCGATGGTGGAAGAATTGTTGGTGCCATGGATGCGGAAATGCGTATCGCGGCCACCGCGGAACAGATAAAGCGCGCGCGCCCCCAGCGGGTTCTCAAGGCCGCCCGGCAGACCGGCGCGATATTGGCCGTAAACCTCGGGGTCGGTGCGGATCATATTGGCGGTGGGCTGCCAACGCGGCCATGCTTCTTTGCGCCGGATATTGGCGTTACCGCGAAAGCCGCGCCCCTCCCGGCCGACCGCGATGCCGTAGCGAATAGCGGTGCCGCCTTCTTCGACCAGATAAAGCACGCGGGCATGTGGATCCACAATGATGCTTCCGGGCGCATCGCCACCGCTATAGGCGACTTCGGTGCGGGCGTTTTGGCCGGTCAGATAGCCTTGCGGGACGGCCGGAATGATCTCTTCACCGTCGATCAGCTGTGCATAGTGCGGGTCAGAAACTTGTGGGGCCTTGGTGACTTGCGGCGCGCCGCAAGCAGACAGGCCAAGGGCCATGGCGACGATCAATGCGGCGCGAAAAGAATGTGAGATAAGCATAGGTGGCAGATCCTATATCAGGCAAAAATTCAGCAAACGCCGCGTTGCCCGAGCAAGAGGCAAAGTCACGGCGCTGTCGTCCCTCAGTGACAGATCAGGAAAATGCGTCAAGCCCCGCTGACATATTGAAAGGTCAGCGGGGATGATAGGCAACAGGTTCGAGGGGGGCTTAGCCGACGATGTTGAAGTCGGGTCCGTAGGGATATTTGGTGATGTCGATATTGCCGTCTTTGGTGATCACCAAGATATCATGTTCGCGGTAGCCGCCGGCACCGGGTTGGCCATCAGGAATGGTCAACATCGGCTCCATCGAGATCACCATGCCGGGCTCCAGCACTGTGTCGATGTCTTCGCGCAACTCCAACCCCGCTTCGCGGCCATAATAATGCGACAGCACCCCGAAGGAATGGCCATAACCGAAGGTGCGGTACTGCAAAAGCTGACGGTCTTGCAAGAAATCGTTGATCTTTGCAGTTACCTCGGAACATTTGGCACCGGGTTTCAAAAGGCTGATGCCATATTCGTGGGCGGCGATATTCGCCTCCCAGACCTTCAGCGATGCGGGGTCAACCTCGCCCACGAACAAGGTGCGTTCAAGGGCGGTGTAATAGCCCGAAATCATCGGGAAAGTGTTGAGCGACAAGATATCGCCGCGCTGAAGTTTGCGGGCGGTGACGGGGTTATGGGCACCGTCGGTGTTGATGCCGGACTGGAACCATACCCAGGTGTCACGATATTCGGCATCGGGAAAACGCTTGGCGATCTCAAGCTCCATCGCATCGCGGCCTGCCATGGCCACATCTATTTCGCGCACGCCTTCGCGGATGGCATCGCGAATCGCATAACCGCCCACATCGGCCACGTTGGCGCCATGGATGATCAGGTCGATCTCGGCCTTGGATTTGTGCATGCGCTGCTTCATGGTCGCGGGCGCTATGTCGAGCTTGGCCTTGGGCGCAAGAAAAGCGTCAAGCTTTTGGTTTTGCAAAAGCGTCAGGTGATCGGCCTCATAGCCGATGGTCTTGCCCGGCCCGGTGACCGAAAGGATCGCGCGCCAGTAATTGTCACGCTGCCAGTCGGTATAGGTGATGTTGTCGCCATGGCAGCGGCGCCAGGGCTGGCCCGCGTCGATGCCCGCGCTGATGGTGACGCTTTCGCTGGGCGTGACCACGAGGCCGTAGGGCCGCCCGAAAGAGCAATAGAGGAAGCCAGAGTAGTAGGCGATGTTGTGCATCGAGGTGAGCACGCAGGCGTCAACGCCAGCCTCGGCCATGATGTTGCGCAGACCTTGAAGGCGGGCGTCATATTCGGAGGCCGCGAAGGGAAGGATGCGGTCGCCTTGATGAAAGCGGTATTGTTCTGGACGTTCTGTCATGATCAGACCTCCTGATAGGGCCTGCCGGTTGCGGCGGTGACCCCGAAAGGTCCCGGCGTTCAGGACTGACGCGAAGTGATGCTTCGCAAGCGGCGGGGAGAGTGGCCCCTGCGACGACGCCATCGTCGCGTGCTTGGCTGCATATTGCTTAAATGGGGCAATCAGGCAAGCGTAATTTATATAGGTGCGGGCCGACAGGGATACGAATTTTCTGCGAAAATTCGGGTGATTTTTCGCAGAAAAATCGGGGCCTATTCCCCGTATGGTACCCAGATATTCTTGATTTGGGTGGCGTGGGTCAAAAATGTTTTGCCTTGGCTGGCCGGCCCGAACCAGTCGCGGTTCGGCAATGTCCAGGCGGTCTTCAGATTGCCCGCACTTTCGGTTTCCACCATTTTGGCGCCATCTTGGCTGCCACAATACCACATGGCCGCGACATCGTCATGACCCGCCAATGTTTTGGCCAGCTCATCGCGCGCGCCGGTCACGATATTGACCACACCGCCGGGAAGGTCAGAGGTTTCAAACACCTGATAAAGATCGGTCGCGGCCAGTGGCATGTTTTGCGACGGGATCACGACCACGCGGTTGCCCATGGCTATTGCGGGCAGGGTCAGGCTCAACAAACCCAGCAGCGGCGCGTCGGTCGGGCAGGCCACACCCATCACCCCGAAAGCCTCGGGCATGGCCAGCGTCACATGCGCGGATTTGGTTGAATGCACGGCGCCGTCGAATTTGTCGGCTTGGGCTGCGTAGTAAAAGGCGCGGCGGATGGCGGCTTCGACCTCTTCGCCCGCTTTGGGGGTGCCTGCGGATTTCAACCGATCGGTGAATTCGGCCGCGCGGGCCGAGAGGTTTTCAGCGATATAGTAAAGCACCTGCGCGCGGTTATGGCCGGTGGCCTTGCCCCAGCCCTTCTCCGCATGAGCGGCCTCGACCGCGCCCCGGATGTCTTTGCGGTTGCCAAGACCGGCAAGGCCAAGGGTGCGGCCCTTGTGGGTGACGGCGTAGGAATAGCCACTGTCGGGGCGCTTTTGCTTGCCGCCGATGAACAGCTTTGCGGTGCGGTCGATGGCGGCGGATCTGGCCGGTGCATCCGGCATCGGGCCGGTTTCAGGGGCAATGGCTGTGGCTTCGGCAAGCGCCTTCACCGGCGCCTCGGCCAGATAGGCGGCCATGCCTTCGCGCCCCCCTTCGCGGCCAAAACCGCTTTCGCGGTAGCCGCCAAAACCGGCGGCGGCGTCGAAGATATTGGTGGCGTTGACCCAAACGACACCGGCCTTGACCTGCGATGCCACATCAAGGGCGAGATTGATGTTTTCCGACCAGACCGAGGCTGCAAGGCCGTAGCGGGTGTTATTGGCCAGCTCGACCGCCTCATCGGGGGTGCGGAAGGTGGTGAGGGTGGCGATGGGGCCGAAAATCTCAACCTCGGACAGGATATTTGCGGGGGCTACATTGGTGAAGAAGCCCGGCGCGAAGAAATTGCCCTGGCTGGGAAGTGGGCAGTCGGCTTGGTGCAACTTGGCCCCTTCGGCCTGACCCTGGGCGACCAGATCGCGGATGCGGGTCAGTTGGACCGGATCAATGATGGCGCCCATATCGGTGGATTTGTCCAACGGATCGCCGATACGCAATTTCGCCAGCCGGGTCTTGAGACGGTCGGTGAAGGTTTGCGCGACAGCTTCTTGCACAAGGATACGCGAGCCTGCGCAGCAGACCTGACCCTGATTGAACCAGATCGCATCGACAACACCTTCGACCGCGCCGTCGATATCGGCATCGGCAAAGACGATGAAGGGGGATTTGCCGCCAAGTTCCAGCGTCAGTTTCTTGGGCGTCCCGGCCGTGGCCTTGCGAATGGCGCGGCCCACTTCGGTTGACCCGGTAAAGGCGATCTTGTCGACATCTGCAGCCACCAGTGCCGCCCCGGTTTCGCCATCCCCGGTGACGATGTTCACGACACCTTTGGGCAGGCCCAGTTCGGCGCAGATCTCGGCAAAGGCGAGAGCGGTGAGGGGGGTGTATTCGGCAGGTTTCAGCACCACGGTATTGCCTGCCGCAAGCGCAGGGGCGATTTTCCACGACAGCATCAAAAGCGGGAAGTTCCACGGGATGATCTGGCCACAGACACCTGCGGGGCCGCGCCCGGGAAATTCATCCGCCAACATCTCGGCCCAGCCTGCGTGGTGGTAGAAATGGCGCGCAACAAGGGGGATATCAATATCGCGGGTTTCGCGGATCGGCTTGCCGTTATCCAAGGTTTCAAGCACCGCCAAAAAGCGTTCGCGCTTTTGCACGCTGCGGGCCAAAGCGTAGAGCCATTTGGCGCGTTCGTGGCCGGGCAGTTTCGACCAGCCGGGCAGGGCGGCGCGGGCGGCCTTTACCGCAGCACCCACATCGGCATCTGAGCCTTGGGCGACCTTGGCCAGCACCGCACCTGTGGCCGGATTCCTGACCGCAAAGCTTTTGGCGGGCTTGGTGAAGGCGCCGTTGATGTAGTGGCCAAAGCTGGCGCGGGCGTTCAGCCATTTGACCACCTCGCCCGTGGCTTCGGGGGCGGGGCCGTAGTCCATTGTGGCGAGGATGTCGGTCACTTTGGGCATATCCGTTCCTTAGGCAAGCGCATGGCGGGAAGAGGCGGCATAGCGCCCGGTCAGGTGATGTTCCAACTGTCGTTCGATATCGCCCAGCATGGAGGACGCACCAAGGCGGAAAAGATCGGGTTGCAGCCAGTCATGGCCAAGCTCTTCCTTCATCAGGATTTGCCAGGCGATGGCGTCCTTGGCGGTCTTGAGGCCACCTGCGGGTTTGAAGCCGATCTTATGGCCGGTCCTGGCCCCGTAATCGCGCAAGGCGCGCGCCATGACCAAGGACACGGGCAAGGTGGCATTGACGCCTTCCTTACCGGTCGAGGTCTTGATGAAATCCGCCCCCGCCTGCATGGCAACCATTGAGGCCTTGTAGGTATTGCGCAATGTCTTGAGATCGCCGGTGGCAAGGATCGCCTTCATATGGGCGGCCCCGCAAGCCGCGCGCATCTGGGCGATTTCGTCGTAAAGGGCGGCCCAGTCGGCGTTCAGTACCTGCGCGCGGTGAATGACAATGTCGATCTCCTGCGCGCCTTCATCGACGGCATACCGGATCTCGGCCAGGCGCAGCGGCAAGGGGGTAAGGCCTGCGGGAAAGCCGGTGGCGACCGAGGCCACGGGAATGCCCGACCCGCGCAGGGCCTGAACGGCGGCGGGCACCATGGCAGGATAGACGCAGACCGCACCGGTGGTCAGATGATCAAGCCCAAGCCCGGCCATGATGTGATCGGCCAAAGGCCGGCGGGCCTTGGCGCAAAGCCGCGCCACGCGGTCCGGGGTATCGTCGCCCGCAAGGGTGGTCAGATCAATGCAGCGCACGGCATTGACGAGCCAGGCCGCTTGCCATTCCTTCTTGACCGAGCGCCGCGTGGTCAGCGTGGCGGCCCGCCGCTCTGCCGCTTGGGTATTGACGGCGATCTGGTCGAACCAGTCGGTTTGCAAAGGAACACCGGTATTGCGCGGATGATTCGTCAATTGGGCCGCGACCGTCTGTGTCATCTGGAGATCCTGAAAGGGGCTGTCCGGTCGGAAGATTGGCCCAAGCTTAGCGGAGCGACAATAGTGGTTCAACTGAACAATCTGACCGTGCAGTCAGATTTGTTGCGGCAACTCGCATCAATAGCGGCTTCGTGATATCAGGGATTTGACGATGTGGCGAAATTGCGGCGTAATTGAGGTATATTTTTGTACTTCATTTTGAATTTGGCAATTTGATCGATGACGGACGGGGTGGGATATTCCGATAAGGTTCACTATGCGATTGAGCATTTGCTTCAATCGCCGGATGGATGGCGCGCCGTTGTGCGTGGGCTGGTGGAGCGGTGGCCCGATGCCTTGGCGACCGAATTGATCTTCACACTGGTGTCCGCTGCAAGCGAGATTGAGAAGATGTTCGCGCCGGGCAGCCCCTCTTGCGAAGGGGCCGAACATGGCTGGAAGATCGCCGCCCTGCTTGGGGTCGATCTTTACGCGATGCAATCCATCGGTATGCCCCATACCCATGCGCGCGATTTTACCGGCTATTGGAAGATCGACCCCTATTTTAAGGAGCTTTGATCGGTCACTGAGGCTTCAGCGCCGCGGCGTGCCCCCGGTCCAGCTGCGCAGCCAGGCACCAAAGCGCCCCCAGATCGTGCGGGCCTGTTTTGAGACCTCATCCGCGCGGGCATCAAGATCGTCAAACGCCTCGCCGACATCATCCAGCACCGGATCAACCATACGTTCGCGAAATTGCAGCCACATGCGGCGGATCATCAGGGCGATCACCGCAAACACGATCAGCAAGATGATATTGACCCAAGGGATGATCGTCACATCCGGCCCCGCAACCGGGCGAACCGCGACGGCATTGGGGAAGGTGGACAGGTAAAGGTTGCGCCAGCCGTAATGGGTGATGGAGACCCATTTGGGCGCCTCGGCGTTGGATTTTTGATCCTCGGCTTCGGTCTGAAGGTTGGCGGTGTCGAATTTGAAATAGGGGGGCCAGCTCCAACCGGTGTCTTCATTGCGGTAGACCATCGGCCTGCCGTCTGCCTTGACGGTTTGAATGAACTGCACGTCGCGATTGGTCAAAGTGCCCGATTGGTCGTCTGGCGTGGCCCAAAAAATTCTTGTCCAGTCATGCAGATCCTGACGTTCCTGGTAGGTGTTGACCACCCGCACGATATCATGTTGGGGCAAGGTGTAGTGCAAGAACGCCCCGATGAAGGCGGCCGCAACGATCCAGCCGCCCCATCTGAGATTGCGCCGCCCTTTGCTTTCGGCAGGATAGTAAACCCGCAAGGCGATGATTGCCGCCGCGACAACAAGGATAACGATTCCCCAAAACACATAACCGGACATCGCTTCGCTCCTATTGGAAGTTCACCAGATAAATCGTCACCATCAAGATGATCATCGGAATGACATATACAAGCCAGATAAGTTTTTTGCGCAGGCCGGTTTCATAGGCGCGCATGCCGTCCTCGATGAAGGCGCTGCGATCAGCATCACCCATTCCTTCGGGCGGATTGGCATCCCAGTCCTTTTCAAGCTTTTCGCGCCGCACCGAGCGGGAATAGATTGACACCAGCAGATAGACCACCGACAGGCCGATAAACCCCAGCACCGTCAGTCTGATCAAGGCGAACATCAGCGTTCCTTTCGCAAAGCACCCCACGGCCCGAGCGTATCAATCAGGTCGCGCGCGCGGGGGGCGGTTTGGGTCATATCGGGTTCCGGGCCAAAGAGTGCCTCACGCGTGCCGACCTTGTCCATCTGATACTCTCGCGCCAGAAAATCGGCAACATAGGCCTTCTTGGCCTCGGACCAGCCCGCATAAAGACGGTAGAACAGGTCTTTGTGGCAGATGAATAGCTGGCGCACGTCAAGGGGCGAAAGTTCGGCCAGAAGCATATTGACCATATCGCGGTCGGGGCCCGGTCTGGCGCGCAATGTGTAGAAATAGGCAGGGTGTTCAGAGGTGATGCGCGGCCATGTGCCGCCGGTTTCGACCCAGCGCAGCATAGCGGCCAGCCCGTGAAATTCGGGCGGAAGCTGGTCGCCCAATGTATTGGCGATGATGCGCAATTCGCGGCGGGACCCGGCACCGGCATCAATGCCAAGCTTGGCTGCGACATCGACCAAGATGAAATCCATCTTTTGACGCAAAATCGCAGCGGCATCAGCGCCGCGCGCCCGCACGATGGGTTCGGCAAGGTCGTTGAATTCCAGAAACTTGGCGATCTGATTGCGGTCGGCAAGGTCAAAGACATATTTGATCGGTAGTTTGCCAAGGCTGTCTTTGGGCGCCACGGTGATGGCGGCGGGGTGGGCCACCTCGCGGAAAATATAGACGCCGCCGAAATGCCGGGTCCAGAAATTGCCCTGATC
>JBAUHP010000021.1:0-1791 GCA_049680345.1 Albidovulum sp.
ATCGATCTATAAACCGCCCAGCACCTTGGATATTGATGCCCAGTGACAGGCCGGATGCCTCGACGTCACCGCGAACAACTGTTCCAAAAAGCGCCAGACCTGTTCGTCATGCACCAGATGATGGGTCAATATTCCGACCGTCGCATCCGCGTTTTCTATCTGCGTAAGCCGGCCCAAAATCTCATCCACCAATATGTCGGTGTCTCGCCCGCCACGGGTGCCTTTCCAGTCGATCACATCGACATGGGTGTTGACCACGCGCAGGGCTGCCGGGCCTTCATGGCCAAAGACCGACAGCGCGGTGATGCCAGTGGCACCAAGATGCGCCAGCAAGGTATCGTCAATACGGTTCCACGGCGGCACCAGCATCGGGGCGAAGCGGTCCCCGTGAAGATGCGAAAGCTTGTCCGCGCCACGCCGCAGCGTGTCCAGCACCACCGCTAAGGGGCGGTGCAGGCCAAGCTCTTGCTTCTTTTGGCCTGCGGTGGCGTGGTTTTGGTGCGACCAGCCGTGCAGGGCCACGGTGGCTTGCGGGCTCTGTTCAAGGCGGCGGGCAAGTGCCGGACCGGTATGTTCGGGGATGACGGCAAGGGTCAGGCTAACATCGAAGCGCTGCGTCAGATCAAGCAACTGATCCAAAGCTTCCGTCGGTTCAACAGCATCATCATCCCTAAGCCAAAAGACAGCCCGCCTGCCTTGTTGGCCCCAGCGGTGCAGCTCGTGTTCCAGCCTTTGCCAAGCGTCAATATCGGTCACTCTGTTGCGCCCATTATGTTGCCAAGAATTGCGTCAAGCTGCAGTGCCGCACCCTTCAGGCTGCGGGTTGATAACACGAACTGCCGGGCCGCAGCCGCCATTGCGGTTCTTTCACTTTGGTTCACCAACAACCGCTCAATCGCTTGGGCAAATGCCTCTTTATCCCCGGCAGGCGTCAAAAGCCCGGTCACCCCATGTTGAACCGCTTCGGGCACGCCCGCAACCTTTTGCGCCACGACCGGAAGGCCAGCCGCCTGCGCCTCCAAATAGGCCAGGCCGTAGGCCTCACCATATCCGGGCCAAACGTATAGGGCACTTCGCGCCATCAACTCGGCGATCTGCGCCGCCCCAAGCTCGCCGTGCCATTCGATCCGCGCCGGGTCAAACCCGCAAAAAAGCGAAGCCACTTCGGCCCTCATCGCGCCGTCACCGACAATGGATAATGTCCAAGGCAGATCGGATGGCAATCTGCCCAAGGCATCTGCCAACATCTTGTAGCTGTCAAGCTTATCACCGGGCCGCATCATCGCGACCGTGATCATCCGACGGCCTGCATCAGATGGCACCTTGCCTGCCACGAATGGCATGGGGTCTATGAACGGGCGCAGCATTGCCAGCCGCGCCTTGGGGGCTGCGGCCCAAATGCCATCGCGGTCGCGGTCCGTGAGGCAAATATTGACCGCAGCACTCTCAATACCGCGCAGCACATGGTCTTGGGTCTGTGCCCAATGCGCAATGTTTCGTCGCGCGGAATAGGAAGTTTCGACGGTCACATAGGGGATATTGTGGCGCACCGCCAAATCCGGCCCCAAAAGATCGGGCGCCTTATAATAGGGGTGATAGGTGAACCAAAGATCGGGCGCCCCACCGCTGGCCCATAGCGCCGCAATGCGCACAGCCTCTTGCCCAGCACTCGCTTCGATAGCCGCATAAGACGCCGCATCCGACCCTGCCGAGAAACTGCGCAATTCCGATATCAGCGCAACCTGATGACCCGAAAGCTCAAGCGCGCGGATCAGCATGCGGGCCATTGAC
>JBAUHP010000022.1:0-12139 GCA_049680345.1 Albidovulum sp.
TGCTGATGACGTTTTTGCGCAAGACAACGCTGGGCATGGCGATGCGCGCCGCCGCACTGGATTTTGAGATGGTGCGCTTGTGCGGCATCCGCGCCAACCGGGTGATTGCGGGGGCCTTTGCCATATCGGGCCTGCTGGCGGGGCTTGCATGTATTTTCATCATGGCGCGGCGCGGCTCGGTTCAGCCGCATATGGGGTTCGATCCGGTTTTGGTGGCCTTCGTGGCTTGCGTGATCGGCGGGTTCGGCAGCCTGCCGGGTGCTGTGCTGGGCGGGTTCCTTCTGGGTATTGCCGAGGTCGTGGTGCTGGTCTTGTTGCCGCAAAGTGCCGGAGGTCTGGCACAGGCTGCGGTCTTTACCATGGTCGCCCTTGTCTTGATCTGGCGACCGGACGGCATTTTGTCACCGGCGCGCGAAAAGGGAGACAAGATCTGATGCGGCTGCATTTGAACAAAGAGCAGCGCAAAGGGCTGATTGGGGCGGCCCTGCTAAGCGTCGTGATTTTGGTGATTGTCGGTATCTATGCGGTATGGGGGGCAAGCTATCAGGCGCGCATCCTTTATGCCACATTCGTCAATCTTCTGGTGGTTGTGGGTTTGCAGGTCTTCACCGGCAACGCGAATATCACCGGCTTTTCGCACGCGGCCTTCATGGGCATCGCGGCCTATGCGGCGGCGATCTGCGTGACGCCCGCCGCGATGAAGCTGGTGTCACTTCCTGATGCGCCATGGGGGCTGAATACGTTCGACCTTTCGCCCATCGTCTCTGCCCTGATCGCGCTGGCAATCACCGGGGTATTGGGGGTGTTGACGGGGATGATCGTCGTGCGGTTAAGCGGCGTGGGCGTGACCATCGTCAGTATCGCGATCCTTGTCATCGTGCATTCGATATTCCTGCACCGCACCGATATTTTCAAAGGCAATCAGGCGCTGTTCGGGATTCCAAAGATATTCGGTCTGCCCCATATCACCGCGCTGGTCATCATCGCGATCTTTACAGCCCGGCTTTTCCGCGAAAGTGCCATCGGCGTGCAACTGCGCGCCTGTGCCGATGATGAGGCGGGGGCGCGGTCGATGGGGGTTGATGTCTACCGGGTGCGGTTGATTGCTTGGGTTATCAGTGCGTTGTTCTTCGCCACAGCCGGGATCGCCTATGCGTTTTTCCTGGGAACCATCTCGGCGCGGCCCTTCTATTTCAACTTCGTCTTTTTGACGGTTGCGATGCTGATCCTTGGCGGGCTGCGCAGCGTGACGGGCGCGGTTTTCGGAACCCTCTTGATCTCAATCGGGTTGGAGGTGGTGCGCTGGCTGGAGACCGGCCCGGTTTTGGTGGGGATCAAGCTGCCGCAGATGCTGGGTCTGTCGGGCCTGCTGTTGGGCGTTGTTATCGTCGCCGTCATGGCCTTTTTGCCAAATGGCATCATGGGCAACCGGGAAATCGAAGATCTGTTTCGACGCAAAAAATAGGGGGAAAACACCATGGGCTGCAATCACACCATCCACAAACACAACCATCACCTTGGTTGGGACAATTCGATTGAGCCGGTTTTGGCGGTGACCCCGGGCCAGACCATTGCCGTTGAAACCATCGATGCCTCGGGCGGACAACTTCACAGCAGATCGACCTTGGATGACCTTGCGGCACTGGATTTCGACAATGTAAACCCGGTGACCGGCCCGATCCACGTCGAGGGGGCAGAGCCGGGTGATGCGGTCGCGATAACCTTCATGGATTTTCACGCCTCAGGCTGGGGTTGGACCGCCAATATCCCAGGCTTTGGGCTGCTGGCCGATGACTTTGCCGACCCGGCGCTGCACATCTGGACCTATGATACCGGCCTTGCCAAACCGGCGGTTTTTGCGCCCTTCGGGCAGGTCGCCCTTAAACCCTTTGTCGGTACGATTGGGCTTGCGCTGGCCGAGGCCGGGCATCACAGCGTTGTCCCCCCACGCCGGGTGGGCGGCAATCTGGACATCCGCGACAATTGCAAAGGCACAACGCTTTATCTGCCGGTGGAAGTGGCGGGCGGGCTGTTGTCACTGGGCGATACCCATGCAGCCCAAGGCGACGGAGAGATTTGCGGGACCGCGATTGAAAGCCCGATGGATGTGGAAATCAGGGTCGATCTGATCAAGAACGCCCAGTTCCGGTTTCCGCGATTGGAAACCAGCGGCCCGGTGACAAACCACATTGACCAACAGGGATATCGCGTCACAACCGGGATAGGCCCCGATCTTATGCAATCCGCGCGCGATGCGGTCAGGCAGATGATTGATTGGATCTGCGCGACCACGCAGATCTCGGCGGTGGAGGCCTATATGTTGTGTAGCGTGTCAGGCGATTTGCGGATATCAGAGATTGTGGATATGCCAAATTGGGTTGTAAGTTTCTATTTCCCGAAATCCGTATTGGGCTGAAGTGGCCTGACCGCCAGCACCGTTCATCCATGCGGGATGTGAAATAGAGCCGGGTAAATGCACGTGCCGATGGGCCTTGAAACGCTTAAATCAAAGATGCGGGCTTGCACAATCTGCGAGGGTCTGGAGTTGGGCCCAAAACCAATTTTTCAGTTGGATCAGCGTGCAAAGATCTTGATCGCAGGGCAGGCACCGGGCCGTCTGACCCATGCGAAAAACCGCCCCTTCGATGACCCTTCGGGGGAACGATTGCGGTCTTGGCTTGGCGTGGACAGACCAACTTTCTACGACGACAAAAGGATCGGCATTTTTCCGATGGGGCTGTGTTTTCCCGGCGCGGGTACCGGGGGCGATAAGCCGCCCAGACCCGAATGCGCGCAAACCTGGCGAGCGCCGGTCATGAAGGCGCTTGGGAATATCGAGCTGACGTTGGTTGTTGGCCGCTACGCGATTGAGTGGCATCTGCCGGATCTGCGTGGTCAGTCGGTTACCGAAGCGGTAAGGCGGTGTTCAGGCGGGAAAGATGGCGTATTTGTCTTGCCGCACCCCAGCCCCCGAAATAACAGGTGGCTGAAGCAACATGATTGGTTTGAAGCGCAGGTCGTGCCGCGCATTCGGTCGGAAGTAGTCCGGCTGTTGGCGTAAGGGCGGATCGCCAATGCCCCAAAAAGAGGTTCTTGATCTTGGATGAGTTGACCGACCTTGACCGCGCCCATTGGGCGATGACCCGCGACCCTGAAGACGATGCCGCACGGCTGGCCTATTACCACCGCTTTGCCGATGCCGAGGTCTATTTGCTTTTGGACTCTGAACCAGCGGGTGATGCGATTGATCCTGCAACCGTGGCATTGGAAGACGGGCGTTATGTGCTGGTCTTTGACCGCGAAGAACGGCTTGCGGAATTCACCCAAGGCCCGGCCCCCTATGCCGCACTGCCCGGGCGGGTGATTGTGGGTCAGCTTGGCGGTCAGGCGCTTGGCATCGGGATCAATCTTGGGGGCAGCGAGGGTGCTTTCTTGATGCCGCCAGAGGCGGTGGATTGGCTGGCCGATGCCTTGACCCGTGCGCCTGAAGCGGGTGGGGCGGCACCCTTGGCCTATTTCGCGCCCACCCGGCCCGAAATGGCCCCGGTATTTGCCCAAAAGCTTGCCGGTCTGGGGGCTTTGGCGGCCTGCGCGCACCTAAGCGGAGCGACGTTGGCGGCTGGCATGGAGGGCCATGTGTTGGTTTTTGAAGATGCCCATCCGGGGGCGCAGGACGCGCTGGCCAAAGCCGCAAGCGAGGCGATCTTGTTTTCCAACAGCGACCCTGAGGGGTTTGAGGTGATGTTCATGACACCCGCACAGATCAGCCGTGCGGGGCTTTTGGGCATGGCTATGCGGATTGAAATATCGGTGCCGGCTGAAGAAAAGGTCGCACCCGCCGTACCAGCCGCGCCGGGGTCAGACCCGGCAAAACCGCCGCGCCTGCGTTGATCAATACCCCCGGGCGCGGTCAACCAGATGCAAGAAAGGCTGGCCCGCCTCGCCGCGCCGGATATTCTCGGCGATGGCTTTACAGGCACTTTCCACCCTTGTGTCAGCGGCGATATGGGGGGTGACGGTGACGCGCGGATGCGACCAATAGGGATGCGCAGGCGGCAAGGGTTCGACGCGGAACACATCAAGTGTTGCATGACCAATATGGCCCGCATCGGCGGCGGCCAAAAGCGCATCATCATCAATCAAGGCCCCACGGCCGGGGTTGATGATCACCGCGCCTTTGGGCATCAAGGCCAGCCGCGAGGCATTGATGATATTGGTCGTCTCGGCCGTCAGTGGCATCAGCAGCACCACGATTGCGGCGCGCGAAAGCACATGATCAAGCCCATCCTTGCCCGCATGGCATTCCACCCCTTGGATGGTTTTTGCCGACCGGCTCCACCCCATGACCGGAAAGTTGAGCGCGGCCAGCGCGCGTGCTGCGGCTTGCCCAAGTTCGCCCAGCCCAAGCACAGCGACGGGTCTTTCGCGGGCCAAGGGTGGCAAAACGGTATTGCGCCAGATGCCGTCTTGCCCGTGCAGATGCGCATCCATCCCCAGATGATGGCGCAAGACATGGCCAACCACATATTCGACCATGCCTTCGGTCAGCTCATTATTGACCATCCTTGCGAGTGGCTGGGTCAGGGTTGGGTTGATCGCAATCCGTTCGACCCCTGCCCAAAGGTTCAACACGCCCTTGCACGCGGTAAAGGGTGCAAAATCGCTGATCACCCCGCCGGGCGCGAAGATGATGTAATCAACAAGGCCGGGATCGGGCGCATCGGTGCGCAGATCGGCGTCTATGCCTGCCTCGGTGAGAGCGGTTCTAAGCGGTGCTTCATAGTCAGCCCAGTTTTCGGACCCTGCGGCGAAATAGATATTGACGGTCATTTGATTACCTCGGGCGGTGGATATGGGCGCTTTGCACCAGCCCGAAGGCCGACAAAAGGATGATCATCGCGGTACCGCCATAAGAGACCAGCGGCAAAGGCACACCGACAACCGGCATCAACCCGGTCACCATGCCCATATTCACCGCGAAGAACAAAAAGAAGGTCGAGGCAATGCCGTAAGTCAAAAGGGCGGAATATCGGTCTTTGTTCGACACAGCGGATTGAAAGCAAAAGGCGACGATCAAGACGTAAAGGCCCAAAAGTGACACCCCGCCAACAAAGCCGAATTCTTCGGCCAAAGTGGTGAAGATGAAATCGGTGTGCTTTTCGGGCAAGAAGTTCAGATGTGACTGCGTGCCTTGCATATAGCCCTTACCGCTCCACCCGCCGGAGCCAAGTGCGATCTTGGCTTGGGTGATATTATAGCCAGCACCCAATGGATCGGCACTTGGATCGATGAAGATGTCGATCCGGCGGAACTGATAATCTTCGATCAGCTGCCAGTCCGTTCCCCGGCTTTCAAAAACCGCGAAGATGAGTGCGGCAACAATAGCGATAACCGAACCGAAGTACCAAAAACTGACGCCTGCCGCGAACATCACCGCGCCGCCCCCGGCAAGCAGCAAAATAGCGGTGCCAAGGTCTGGTTGTTTGAGCACGAGAAAGGTTGGCGCAAGGATGAATATGACCGGAATAATCACCCAAAGCGGGCGCGAGACCTTCTTGGTGTCAAGCCAATCATAGTAAAGCGCCAAAAGCATCACGAGGCCGATCTTCATCAGCTCTGATGGTTGCAAACGCAGTGGTCCAAGCTCTATCCAACGCTGTGCGCCCATACCGATAGAGCCAAAAAACTCGACCCCGACCAAAAGCGCGAATGATCCTGTATAGGCCAGAACCGACAGATTGCGCCAAACCCATATGGGAATGAAGCCAAACACCATCATCGCGAACATGCCGACCGCGAAGCGCTTCATTTGGGGTTCGGCCCAAACCTCGGGTCGCCCACCCGAAACGGAATAAAGCATCAAGAACCCGATAGAGGCGACAGCGGCCAGCAAGAAGACCAAAGGCCAGTTGACGTATAAGATTTTGCGCCAGCCGGTCGGGATGGTTTTGAGGTTATAGTCAAGATAGGTCATGCTTGTGAGCTGCCCCCGCTGAAACTTTCGGGAGGTGACAGGGGCAGGGCGTTGCGTTCAGCCTCAATCCGCGTCCGTTGATCTTTGGGGTAGGCTTCCAGCGGCGGTGGCCCGGCATAAAGCGCTTCCAGAAGGATATCGCGGGCAATTGGTGCTGCCACTGTCGAGCCGCCACCGCCATGTTCGACGATGACCGATACCGCAACGCGCGGCGCATCATAGGGCGCAAAGCAGACAAAAAGCGCGTGGTCGCGTCGTTCCCAGGGCAGATCCTCATTGCGCACCACGCCCGAGGCGCGTTCGGCCGCCGAGATATTGCGCACCTGGCTGGTCCCGGTTTTCCCGGCCATTACTGCGGTTTTTTCAACGATACGGCTGGCAAAAGCCGTGCCGCGCTTGTTGTTCATCACCGCGAACATGCCACCACGCACGGCGCGCAGGTGATTTTCACTGACATCAAGCGGTGGCGCCTCGACAATGGGCACCTCGATATCATTGATCGCCCGGATCAATCGTGGCGAAATCTGGCGGCCGGTGGCAAGCCGCGCTGTCATCACAGCAAGCTGCATTGGTGACGCCAGAACGTAGCCTTGACCTATGCCGCTGTTGAAGGTGTCGCCGACCAGCCAGTCTTTGGCGTAACGCTCCATCTTCCAGTCTTTTGTGGGGGCCAGCCCTTCCGAGATCGCCGACATGGGCAGATCATGCCTGACCCCGATCCCAAGCTTGCGCGCCATGGCCGAGATCTTTTCAATCCCGACCCTTTGGGCGATTTCATAATAAAAAACGTCGCAGGATTGCTCGAGGCTTTGTTCAACCCCGACATGCCCGTGCCCGGCGCGTTTCCAGCAGTGGAATTTGCGGTTGCCAAGTTCCGTAAAGCCCCGGCAGTAAATGGTTTCATCGGGGGTGATGACGCCTGCATCGAGGGCCGCCAGCAATGTCACCGTCTTGAAGGTCGAGCCCGGCGGATAGGCCCCTTGCACGGTCTTGTCGGCCAGGGGGCGATGATCATTCTCGGTCAGCGCCTGATAATCATTGGTGGAGATGCCGCGCACGAACAGGTTGGGGTCAAAACTGGGCGCGGAGGCGATGGCAAGTATATCGCCCTGAGCCAGATCCATCACCACGGCGGCGGCACTGTTTTCGCCAAGCCGGGCAATAGCATAGTTTTGCAACCGCGCATCCAGTGTCATGCGCAGCTTCTCACCGGCATCGCCTTCGCGCCGGTCAATTTCGCGCATTTCGCGCCCCGTTGCATTGACTTCGGTGCGCCGGGTGCCGGCTTTGCCGCGCAGCTCATCCTCCAACTTGCCTTCGACCCCAAGCTTGCCGATCTGGAACTTGGGGGTTTGCATCAGCGGATCAGGATTGGTCATCTTGGAGAGGTCATAATCGCTGACCGGGCCGACATAGCCCAGCACATGGGCGAAATCAGCACCACGCGGATAGATGCGCGACAGGCCCACTTCGGTCGTTACCCCCGGCAAGGCGGGCGCATTCACGGCGACGCCCGAAAACTCTGCCCAGCTTAGCCGGTCGGCCACGGTGATGGCCACGGTCGGGCTGCGCTTTTTGATCTCGGCCAACGAACGCTCAATGTCGTCGGGTGACAGCGGGATCAAACGCGACAGCCGGTTCAAAACGGCAGATACGTCACCGGCATCTTCGCGAGTGACTGTGACGCGGTAGTTTTGTTCATTGCCGGCAAGCAACACGCCATTGCGGTCATAGATAAGACCGCGTGCTGGCGGCAGTAGCTTGATCTTTATGCTGTTTCCATCGGACAAAAGCTGAAACTGGTCGGCCTGATCGACCTGCAAATAGCGCATCCGAAACGCCAGCGTGCCTGCGAACAGCCCTTGCAAAGAGCCCAAAAGCAGCCCTCGGCGGCTTACGGTGCGCGCGGCGGCCGCACTTCTTTTGGCGGCATGCCTCATAGCCGTTGCCCCAACGCGTCAACCTCGCCCGTGGCCGCGCGGCGCAGGCCAAAGGCGAGCTGCATGGCAAGTGCCAAGAACGGATAGGCCATAAGGGTTGCGACCAATTGCACCGATACCTGGGCAAAGCTGGCTTGCGGAATCATGAACAGAAAATGGACAAAACTATTGGCCAGCGTCATCACCGCGATAACACCACCCGCCATCATCCATTCGGCAAAAAACGGCAAATCGCGGGTGCTGTTTTCGCGTGAGCGCAGGAATTCAGTGCCCAAAAGCACGATTAACGCCCAAAGCCCCGGTGGACGCAGGGCCAAGAGATCATCAATCAGAAATACCCCGGCAATCAGCAAGGCGGGAACATAGTCGGGACGCCGCAGCACCCAAACCACGGTCAGGCATAAAAGCAGTTCAGGCCCCGGCCAACGCGGCGGCAAGGTCGAAAGCGGAAGGATGCGAAAGAATATGATGATAGCCGCAATGCCGATAAACAAAGCGCGAAACCCAAGGCGGCGGGTGGCCGGAGACTCAACCATTATTGTTGTCCTCCGCTGGTTTGGCGGCCTTGGGCAAAGCTGCGGGATCGGGGCTTATCACCGGCGGCTGGGCGGGGGGGATCAGCACGCCTGCCTCTTCGATCCGCTCACTTGGGTGGCTGCGCAGTACCCGCAAGAAATCGAGCCGTTCATAATCAGCCGACAAGATTACCCGGAACCGCCGGTCGGTGCCTTGCGCCACTTGGCCCACCAAGATCCCAGCCGGAAAAACCCCACCGTCGCCGGACGAGATCACCCTGTCACCGGGGCGGATCCGTTCCGGGGCTTCAAGAAATTCGATCGGCGGGGCGGCGGAGTTATCGCCGACCAGCATCGCCTTTTGCCCCGAGGGCTGCACCGTCACCGGGATCCGGCTTGAGGCATCGGTAAGCAAGATCACCCGCGCGGTATTTTGCCCAACACCCGAGATGCGGCCGACAAGCCCAAGCCCGTCCATCGTGGCCCAGCCATCCACAACCCCGTCGCGCGCACCGACATTCAACAACACGGATTGGCGAAACGGTGATCCGCTGTCGGCCAGAACCACGCCCGAGACCGAGGTCAGTTTTGGGTCCAGCCGCACCTGATTTTGGGCCAGAAGTTTGGCATTTTGCTGTTCCAACTGCACAGCGGCCTCTTTCCAGGCTTTCATCTGCTGAAGTTCACCGCGCAGCTTTTGATTTTGCTCGTAAAGATTGGCGTAGGACTGAAAGCCATCAATCATCGACGCGACCGAGGTAACCGGTGCCATAGCCCAATCCATATTGGGCACCACGCTGTCAATAAAGGCGGTACGAAACCGCTCAACCCTTGGGCTGTCGATGCGCCAGATCAAGAAAGTCAGGCCAAGCAGCAAGGCGACAATGGTTATCAGAACCCGGCGAACCGGGCCCTTATAGTCAATATCGGTGTTGCGGTCTCTTGCCACGGCGACCTCATCTTGGGCAAGCCGGGCAACTTAATGCCCGGCGAGGGGCTTAGCTGTCGTAATCAATGACATGGCGCAGCTGCTTTTCATATTCGAGCGCTTTGCCAGTACCAAGGGCTACACAGTTCAACGGCTGATCGGCGACGGATATTGAAAGGCCGGTCTGTTCGCGAAGTGCCAGATCCAACTCCCCCAACAAGGCACCACCGCCGGTCAGCATCACACCCCGGTCAACGATATCGGCGGCAAGATCGGGCGGCGTTGCTTCGAGTGCGGTCATCACGGCTTCGCAGATCTGCTGGACCGGTTCGGAGAGCGCCTCGGCGATCTGGGCCTGATTGATCTCAATCTCTTTTGGAACACCGTTGAGCAGATCACGGCCCCGCACATGCATTGCAGCACCGCGCCCGTCATCCGGCATACGCGCGGTGCCGATAGAGGTCTTGATCCGTTCCGCCGTGCTTTCCCCAACCAAAAGGTTCTGCTGACGGCGCAGGTACGAAATGATGGCTTCGTCCATGCGGTCACCGCCAACCCGGACCGAACGCGCATAAACGATATCGCCCAAGGAAAGTACCGCGACCTCGGTCGTACCACCACCGATATCGACAACCATGTTACCGGTCGGATCGGTGATCGGCATGCCGGCACCGATCGCTGCTGCAATCGGCTCGGCGATCAGGCCCGCGCGCCCCGCACCGGCCGAAATCACCGATCCACGGATCGCGCGCTTTTCAACCGGGGTGGCGCCATGGGGCACGCAGACGATGATCTTGGGCTTACCCAAAATCGAAGAGCGTTTGTGAACCTTGCGGATGAAATGCTTAATCATCGCCTCGGCGGCCTCAAAATCGGCAATCACGCCTTCGCGCATCGGGCGGATCGCCTCGATTGACCCCGGTGTGCGGCCCAGCATCAGCTTGGCGTCTTCGCCCACCGCAAGAACCTGCTTTTTGCCGTCCTTGATATGATAGGCCACGACCGAGGGTTCATTCAGAACGATGCCCTTACCCTTGACATAGACCAGCGTATTCGCTGTGCCGAGGTCGATTGCCATGTCAGACGAAAACAGACTGCCCAAAAACCACGCCATAATTTGTTCCGTTACCCCAAGAATATACGGCCCGCGACTCGCGATGGCACAGGCAGAGGCTCTTATAGGGTGCGTACACCCTCAGTGAAAGGCCCTTGGCGTCTGTGGTCGCGGGATTCCGCGCGGGGTATCTGCCCCGCGCGTTCAGCTTTACGATGCATCCCGCATATTGACCGATTTCACATTCTCGCCCGGTGCGGATTTGGTGCGCCGCACGATCAGCCGGTTGAGCGCGTTGATATAGGCGCGCACGCTGGCCACGACGGTATCGGTATCGGCCGATTGGCCGGTGCCGATGCGGCCGTCTTCCTCGACCCGGACCGAAACCGTGGCCTGCGCATCGGTGCCTTCGGTGACCGCGCTGACCTGATAAAGCTGCAAGCGCGCAGTATGCGGGTAAAGCATCTTGACCGCATTGAAGGCCGCATCAACCGGGCCGTCGCCGGTGGCGTCAATCGAATGATCAACCCCGTCGATGGACATGGTCAGCTCTGCCTCTTGCGGGCCATCGGTGCCGCAGACCACCCGCAGACGCTTGAGCTGCAGCGTATCATGGGTGGTATTGGTTTCCTGGTCTTGCATCAACGCCAACAGATCGTCGTCGAAGACCTCTTTCTTGCGATCGGCCAGCGCCTTGAAGCGCACGAACACATCATTGAGCTGATTATCGGCCAGTTCAAACCCCAAATCCTTGAGTTTGGAGCGCAAGGCCGCGCGGCCCGAGTGTTTGCCCATGACCAGATTGGTCTCAGACAGGCCGATATCGGTGGGGCGCATAATCTCGAACGTCTCGGCGTTCTTGAGCATGCCGTCCTGGTGGATGCCGCTTTCATGCGCGAAGGCATTCTTGCCGACAATGGCCTTGTTGAACTGCACGGCAAAGCCCGAAACCGTCGCCACCTTGCGGCTGATGTTCATGATCTTGGTGGTGTCGATGCCGGTCTGGTAGGGCATGATGTCATTGCGGACCTTCAGCGCCATCACCACCTCTTCCAGCGCTGTGTTGCCCGCGCGTTCGCCAAGGCCGTTGATCGTGCATTCGATCTGGCGCGCGCCAGCCTCGACTGCCGCCAGCGAATTGGCGGTCGCCATGCCAAGATCATTATGGCAATGGGTCGCGAAGATGATCTTGTCGGAACCCGGCACCCGTTCCAGCAACATGCGGATCAGATCGGCGCTTTCGCGCGGCGCGGTATAGCCCACGGTATCGGGGATATTGATGGTGGTGGCACCTGCCTTGATCGCGATTTCAACCGTGCGGCACAGGTAATCATGCTCGGTCCGGGTCGCATCCATTGGTGACCATTGCACATTGTCGCAAAGGTTACGTGCATGGGTCACCGTGTCATGGATGCGTTCGGCCATCTGATCCATATCAAGGTTCGGAATGGCGCGGTGCAGGGGCGAGGTGCCGATGAAGGTGTGGATACGGGGGCGGCGGGCGTGTTTCACCGCCTCCCAGCAGCGGTCGATATCCTTGAAATTGGCGCGCGCCAATCCGCAGATAACGGATGTTTTGGCCAGTTTGGCAATGTCGCTGACAGCCGAAAAATCGCCTTCCGAGGCGATGGGAAAGCCCGCCTCGATGATATCGACGCCCATTTCATCCAGCATTTCGGCGATTTCGAGCTTTTCGTCATGCGTCATCGTGGCGCCGGGCGATTGTTC
>JBAUHP010000023.1:0-1775 GCA_049680345.1 Albidovulum sp.
CCGAACGCCTTGGCACCTCACGGCGCACCATCTACCGCGACATCGCCGCCTTGCAGGCCATGGGCGTGCCCATCGACGGGGCGGCGGGCCTTGGCTATATCTTGCGCCCCGGCTTCGACCTGCCGCCCCTCAACTTCAATGCAGATGAGATTGAGGCGATCATCGTCGGCCTCGCGCTCTTGCCACGCACCGGCGATCAGGGCCTGATTGAGGCCGCCCAAAGCGTCGCGGCCAAGATCGCCGCCGTCCAACCCGCGCGCGCCACAGCCCCGCTTACCGCATCGGGCTGGCACGCACTGCCCGCAGCCCGCATCAACCCCGCCGATCTGCGCCGCGCCATTCGCGAAGAACGCTACCTGACCCTGCGCTACAAGAATGAGGCCGGTGCACATAGCGAACGCCGCATCCTACCCTTGGCACTGATCTATTACATCGACGCCACCGTCCTTGCCGCCTTTTGCGAATTGCGCGCAGACTTTCGGCATTTCCGCCTTGACCGGATCGAAAGCAGCATCCTTTCGGGCGGCAGCTTCAAAGGCCGCGGCGAAAGCCTGCGCCGCGCATGGCAGGTTGAAACAGCGAGGCACGGAACCGCCTGAGCCTGCCCGGCTATGCCGGAACCGCCTGAGCCTGCCCGGCTATGCCGGAACCGCCTGAGCTTGCCCGGCTATGCCGGAACTGCCTGAGCTTGCCCGGCGGTGCCGGAACCGGCTGAGCTTGCCCGGCTGTGCCGGGCGGGCGAGGCAAAAGCAATGGCCCCGGCACGGGGCCGCCTTTTGATTGCAACATCGTGTCGTTTTTTGGATGGACGGCCAAGGCGCTGCACTATAGCGCTGAAGAATGACCCAACCCGACCGCATATTGCCCGGCGTGGCGCTGATGATCACCTTTTGTGTCTTGGCACCGCTGATCGACGTGGCCTCGAAACTTGCGGGCCAAGGCGTGCCCAGCGGCATCATCACTTTGGGTCGCTTCGTCGTCCAGGCCGGGCTGATGTTGCCGGTGGTGCTGTTCATGGGCCTGCCGCTGACCATCGGCCCCCGGGCGCTGAAACTCACCTTCCTGCGGGCCGTGGTTGCAATCCTTTCCACCTATTGCTTCGTGGCCGCCCTGCGGGTCATGCCAATAGCCGATGCGCTGGCGATCGTCTTTGTCGAACCTTTCATCATCTTGCTGATCGGCAAGATGGTTATGGGCGAACAGGTCGGCCCGCGCCGCATCGGGGCGGCCTGCGTCGGCTTTTGCGGCTCGCTTCTGGTTATCCAGCCCTCTTTCGCCGCCTTCGGTGCCATCGCCTTCTTTCCGCTTGGCACCGCCTTGTTCTTCGCCATCTACATCCTTGTCACCCGCAGCCTCAGCCGCGAAATGCACCCGGTTGCCATGCAGTTCCACACCGCCTGGCTGGCCACATTGCTGTGCTTGCCGATGATTGCGGCGGGACATGCCCTGGGCGAACCCACACTCGCATGGGCCCTGCCCCAAGGCATCTTCTGGCTTTGGGTGTTTTGCACCGGGCTTGCCGCGACCACCAGCCACATGGCCATGACCTATGCGTTGAAATTCGCGCCATCTTCGACACTGGCGCCACTGCATTACCTTGAGATCGTGACCGCGACGCTCTTTGGCTATCTGGTCTTTGGTGATTTCCCCGACACACTGAAATGGGCCGGTATCGGCATCATCGTGGCCTCGGGTCTTTACGTCATCTACCGCGAACGTCAGGTCGCGCGCAGTGCGCGCCTGATCACAACCCCGCCTGCGCCAGAGCTGCGATA
>JBAUHP010000024.1:0-3746 GCA_049680345.1 Albidovulum sp.
GTCGTGCCCCCTTGCGTGAATTTGCCTGCGCCCCGGGGGGGATATGGATAAGACCAAAGCGACCTCTTCAAGCCTTCCCGAACGGGCAGAAGACGTTGATGAACATGTGCACGTTCAACAGCTTCTAAGTTCCAGCAGCTGGCAAAAGCGGCTGGAGGAAGCGCGGGCAAAACGCGAAAAAGTTCTGGCCGAGCAAGGCGCATCCGATCTAGATAAAGGCGATCTGACACCGGCAGGCCCGCCCGGCACGCGCCCGTGGGAGACGCCTTCAGCCGGTATGGCCAACGTTTTGGTGATGCTGCGCGAGGCGCAGAATCATCAAGCCGGCCATCGCCCTGCCTCCGGGGCTGCGCAAAAGTCGGCTGATCTTGTCGATCTGGATAAGCAAGAAGCTGCCGAGGCAAGGCCATTACCGGCCAACAACCCGCTGCAACTTACGCAAGCGCTGACGCCGCCAGTAGCAGAGGAGGCGGTTACGGGGGGGCCAGTAGCAGAGGGGCCAGTTGCAGAGGGACCAGTAGCAGAGGGGCAGAATAGGCCGCCCCGCGCGGTGGTCGTCGCCAGCCGCGATGCAAGTGACAATGTGGCGCCGCCGGTGGGCAATGCGACCAGATCGACCGGCGAGGGAAAGACCCGCAGCAAGATCCGCTGGGGAAGGGTTGCCTTTGTGATTGCGGCCTTTGCCTTTGGGCTGGGCCTTGGTCTTGGGCTGGCCAATTTTGTGGCAGGTCTTGGTGGTGCTGTGATCACGGCCAAAACCGATGTGTCAACGGCCGCCATGCCGACGGCGGCCCCGATTGTTAACCCGCCGGTTGTCAGCCCGCCGCAATTGGCACCTGTGGCCGCCAAGCCCGCAACGCCTGAACCGGCCAAAGAAGAGACAGATCTTGGTGCTGCCCCCGCCCTGGTAGAAGCCCCGCAGATTACCGTTACCCTGGCCCCGTCAATCCCGCAGCCAGCTTCTGAACTGGCCTTTGGCCTTCCGTCCAAGATCGATGATATCGTGCCTGTTTCAGCCCCTCTTGCGGTGGCACCCCGGTTGGACAACGACATCGCACCCGATGCAATGGATCCGGCGGGGCGCCTGCCAACGGCGGCGGATCAGCCGCCCGAGGCGCTGAGCTTGCCCAAGGCTGCGACCGAGAATGCAATCGCCCCGCCCCCCCCGACACCATTGGCCGACCCCGATCCGGTCCAGACCGCAAGCCTTGCTGTGCCGCAGGTTTGGGATGGGCAAGACCTTCCGCAGGTTGATCTGACGCCGGCACCAGCACCCGTGGTCGCAACGGTGACCCAAGAACCGATCAAGCTGCTGGTTCCGACAAGACCTGCGGCTGAAAGCCTTGAGAGTGTGACCGAGGGATTGGTGAGTGCGGGCTACCAGTTGCGCGACCCGATCACCGTCAACTTCACCGTAAGTGCGAACCACGTGCGGTTTTATCATTCGGTTGATGAGGCGGCGGCAAAGGCGCTTGGCGCAAAAATCGGCGGCCCGGTCAAAGAATTTACCAACGCGGGGAGTGACGCACCCGCAGGCACGATAGAACTTTGGCTTGCCGGAAAGGGTGCACCTGCACCAGCCAAGACCACGAAGAAGAAAAAGGCCAAGGCGGCGGTACCCGCCTCTGGTCCGACCGAGGCGGAGAGGGCAGCGGCCCTGCGCAACTGGCTTATCTTGCAAATGAAACAACAGAAGTATTGAGGCAAGTCCGACAAGAAACCACCGCGCCACATGCCCAAGGACTGCTGACCATCGCCTGAACCCACTTTTACCATCTCAAACCAAGAGACTGAAAAATGCCAAATCCAAGACTTCTTGCCGTTGTCACCGCCATGATGTTCCTTTTGGGGGGCAACGCCTTGCGGGCTGAACTCAGCCTTTCGCAGCTTCAAGAGCTTGAGCGGATCATTTCATCAAATGACACCGGCGCTTTGCGCAGCTATCTGGACCAACACCCCGATTTGCTGTCTGGCAATGATCCGCTGTCGCGGGAATTGCGGGAGTTCTGCGGTGGCGGGCTGAGCTGTTTCAATAAGCCTGCCCCGGCGAGCGCGCCGCCAGCAAGGGCGGATACCTCATCAGCTTCCCGGATTTATTGACATTCGGCAAGGAGGCTTTGGGGGTGATTGGCGCCGGTCTTGACCTTGCCTATGTGATTGACCCGCGCTTTTCCGGCGGCACGTCGGCGGCTGTTGCCGCAGAGTTGCGGGTGGCGGTTACACTTGGGCGGGTGCGGCTGCATGCGCGCCAGTCGGCGATGTTCAAGGGCACCAAGGTGGCGCCGGTCTTGCAGCTTGTGCTGGACGAGCTGGGGTTGGAGCTGATCTGGGACGCGCCCGAGGTCAGCGCCGATGTGGTGATCTTGCACAACCCGTCTTTCTTGCGTTTTCAGACCGACCCTTCGATGCGGATCCTGACCCGCCACCTGATTGTCGTCGCGCATGAAAATTTTCTGCGCCCCGGCGGGTATGAAAGTTTCGACGTGGCCCGCTGCCTTGATCAGCTTGATCGCGCGACCCTTGCCTTGCGCAAAACCATCGCGCCGATTTCTGCCTATAATCGCGCCACGATCACCGATTGGCAGGCCCGCCAGCCCGGCAATTCGCCCTGGAAGCTGTTGCCAGGTGACTGGTTCAATATCTGCGACTTCCCCATAACCCCCCCGAACCCAAGCCCCACCGATCGGCGGGGGCGCCATTCGCGCCCGGGGTTTGAGAAATTCCCCTCTTTGGACCATATGGATCTTTGCTTTCCGGGCCATGCGGCGTCCAATGTCATCTTGGGGGCCGACAGTTTCATGGATACCGGGCTTTCGCGCGATCATTGGACGATGCTGCCCTTTCGTGGGCTGGACCTTGGCGCTTATTTCGAGATGATGGATTTCATGGTTTATTTCACCGCCCCCACATGGCGCGAAAGTTTCGGACGGGTGCTGGCCGAGGCGATTGCGGCGGGCAAGCTGGTGCTGACTGACGCCGAAACCGCCAGCACCTTTGGCGATGCCGTTATTGCCTGCCAGCCGCATGAGGTTGACGGGCTGATCGCGGATTATGTGGCGCAGCCTTCGCGCTATGTCGATCAGGTCAACCGCGCCCAAAATGCCCTTGACCACATGTCCCGCCCGGCTTTTCATCAATTTCTGGCCCGCGTTCTGGCCCAAGATATCAGGAGCTGAACGTTGATCTTGATTGACGCGGTGGCGCGCAGCCAAAAGTCGTTTGACGCATGTTTGCAACTGGCCGAAGGGCTGGCGGCGCGTGGCCATAAGGTTGTGATGGATGAAAACAGCGCCCCGGCTGATTTTGACCGGTCGCGCAAATTTGCCGCCGCCGGTTTTTTGGCGGATCTGGCAGATCTGACGCTTGAACAGGTGATCTTGCTGGGCGGTGATGAGATAGCGGATGATGCGATGGCGGGCCTGCGCAAGCTTGATCTTGCAGCCTCGGTTCCTGTCGCGTTTATCGGGCGCTTTGCTGATCATCAGGCCCGTGTCAGTTTGCGCGCCAAAATCGCCTATGCCTTAGGGCGAGAGCCGCAGATGGTGGATATGGCCGATATGCAACCGCGCCCCTTGATCGACGGGGCGGCGGCGGCATTGGTGGCCGATACCACCGCGCTGCCACGTCCGGTGCAGCCCTTGCCACGGCTGACGCTGGTGCCCGATGCCGACAGCCTGTCCGACCTTGCGCAGCTTGCGCTTCTGGCCGAACTGGACAACCGACAGGCGTTTTCCTTGCGCATCATC
>JBAUHP010000025.1:0-4594 GCA_049680345.1 Albidovulum sp.
CCTTTGGCCGGTCACATGCAGCGTCAGGTTGACCTTGGCGGCGGCAAAAGCCTCAACCGTCATTCTTGGTGATCGCAAGGGGCTTGGCCCCTTCCTTTTGCAAAACGGCGTCCAGACCCAGTTCAAGCTTGCGGCGGATGCGGTCGGCTACCTCTTCGGTTTCGGGTTTGAACGACAGCGCCCGTTTCCACTGAAATTCAGCCTCGCGAAAGCGACCAACCGCCCAATAAACATCGCCCAGATGGTCATTGACCACCGCATCAACCGGCATCAATTCTATTGCCCGTTCCATCTGCACTTCAGCCTCGCGGTAGCGACCAAGGCGGTAAAGCGCCCAGCCAAGGCTGTCGATGATCGCGCCTTCATCGGGGCGGGCCCGTGCTGCGAGTTCGATCATCGACATGGCTTCGTCAAGGTTTTCATTCATCTCGACAAAGGAATATCCAATATAATTAAGCACTTGCGGCTGATTTGGGTTAAGCACCAAGGCCTGACGGAAATCGGCTTCGGCATTGTCCCATTGCTTGGCACGTTCGTGACAGATACCGCGCGCGTAAAAGACCACCCAGTGTTCGGGCAGTGGCGTATCAATCAGGGCGACGGCCTTGTCATAAACCCGAATGCTGTCTTTAAAGCGTTCTTCGTGGCGATAGATATCGCCCAATGCCACCCAGGTTTCGATCAAGTCGGGATAGGCCTTGGTCAGCTGTTCCAACGCCTCAATCGCCGCATCTGAGCGGTCTTCGGCGGCCAGCGCGTCGGCGCGCCCCAACTCGGCTGTCACATAGGCTGGCGCATCCCGGGCGATCAACCGATAGGTGGCAGCGGCCATTTCATGTTGGCCCTGCTCTGCCAGATTGGCGGCGGCAAGCAGCACCGCTTCGGCCAGATCGGGGCGCAGGTAAATGGCGGTTCGCGCATACATCAAGACATCAGGTTGCGACACGGCAGCGGCGTTTCCTTCACCGCTGGCCAGCGCCGACGCCACGGTATGAAACACCTCGGCCAGACCGTCCAGGGGGCTGGTAACCAGCGTGAAGGGCACCAACTCACCCGCCACAAGCGCTTGGCGCATTTCACCAATTGCCCGATCGGGCGCGGGACCAAAGGTATTGTCGATCAAGGTGATCGCATCTTGGTTACGCTCAAGCTGGCTTAAGATCTCGGCATGGGCAATGATGCTGCGCCGGGTCAGGCGGATGCCCGCATTGCCTTTGTCCACGAAGATCGCATCGGCGCCCTCGAAATCTCCGACCAAGGCCAAGGCCAGCGCCTTATGATAGCGCGCAAATCCTGCAAGCCCCTGCTGCTTGGCGATTTCATCGAAGGTGGCCGTCGCATCTGACATCTGGCCGTTGCCCAGTTGGGCCCATGCCCGGTAAAGCCCGTCTATCAGCACACCTGATGACCGGCCCTTGTCCAATTCACCAATCGCCGCCTCGAACTGACCTTGCTTGGCAAGGCTGGCCAAGACCGCAAGATCGGCAAGCCCGCTTTTGGCGCCAGCGGCATCCAGCCCGCTAGAAATCGTCAGCGCCTTGTCAAAGGCCCCGACCCCGATATGCGACAAGATCGCGTTTTCCATGATCGAGATATTGCCCGGATCGCCCAACAGCGACCGGGTAAAGTAATCGGCGGCGGCCGCGTAATCGGACTGAAAGCTGGCCACGCGTCCGGCCAGATAAGGCCCGGCCACGCCATCGGCCTGAGAGGTGCCAACCCATCCAAAGCTAAGGGTGGCAACAAGTGGTAAAAGAAGCTTCGACGTCACTGGCGTCTCCCGGGGCAGATGCGCTTGGCCTGACCCTAGTCTGACGCCTCGGCCAAGGCAATCCATGGGAACAGCCATAGCTGCCCCCATGTCGCGATTCTTGGGCCCGAAGCGATCACATATTCGGGTAATTCGGCCCATCACCACCCTGCGGCGTGGTCCAGTTGATGTTCTGACTGGGGTCTTTGATATCGCAGGTCTTGCAATGAACGCAGTTTTGAAAGTTGATTTGAAAGCGCGGGCCGCTGTCTTCTTGCAGCACCTCATAAACGCCCGCAGGGCAATAGCGCTGCGCGGGTTCATCGAATTTCGCAAGATTGACCGCAATTGGCACGGACGCATCTTTCAAATGCAGATGGCAAGGCTGGCTTTCTTCGTGGTTGGTGGCGGCGAATGACACGTTTGTCAGCCGGTCAAACGACAAAACCCCATCCGGCTTTGGATAGTCGATCTTGGGGTAGTCCTTCGCCGCGCCGGTCGCGGCCGCATCGGTCTTGCCGTGCTTAAGGGTGCCAAACAGCGACAGGCCGAACAGGTTGTTCGTCCACATGTCGAACCCACCGAACACCAACGACGGGATCATGCCCCAACGCGACCACATCGGTTTGACGTTGCGCACTTTCTTGAGGTCTTTGGCAATCGGCCCGCTGCGCAGATCGGCCTCATAGGCTGTCAGCTCATCACCTTCGCGCCCGCCCTGGATCGCGCCATAGGCGGCCTCGGCCGCAGCCTTACCCGACAACATCGCATTATGGTTGCCCTTGATGCGCGGCACATTCACCAGACCGGCAGAACAGCCCAGAAGTGCCACGCCGGGTGCGACGACTTTCGGGATAGACTGCCAGCCACCTTCGGAAATTGCCCGCGCGCCGTAAGCCACGCGTTTGCCGCCCTTCAGCAGCTCGGCCACCATCGGGTGATGCTTGAAACGCTGGAATTCCATGTAGGGATAAAGATGCGGGTTCTTGTAGTTCAGGTGAACCACGAAGCCGACATAGACCTGATTATTCTCAAGATGATAGATGAAAGACCCGCCACCGGCGTTGGAACCCAAGGGCCAGCCCATGGTATGGGTGACGGTGCCAAGCTTGTGCTTTGCGGGGTCAATCTCCCATATCTCTTTCATGCCAAGGCCGAATTTTTGCGGCTCATGCCCTTTGGAGAGGTCGTATTTCGCCATCACTTCCTTGGCCAGCGATCCGCGCACACCTTCCGAGAGGAAGACATATTTGCCGTGCAGCTCCATCCCCGGCTCATAGCTGTCGCCAATCGAGCCGTCAGCGTTCTTGCCAAACTCACCCGCAACCACGCCCTTGACTTCGCCCTTGTCGCCGTACACCAGCTCCGAACACGCCATGCCGGGGAAAATCTCGACCCCCAACGCCTCGGCCTGTTCGGCCATCCAGCGGCAGACATTGGCCATGGAAACGATGTATTTGCCGTGGTTGTTCATCAGGGGCGGCATCGGCCAGTTGGGGATGCGCATCTGACCGGCTTCACCCAGCACGTAGAAATTGTCTTTCTTGACCTCGGTCTTGATCGGCGCGCCCATATTGCGCCAATCGGGCAAGAGTTCATCAAGACCCACAGGGTCAAGCACGGCCCCCGACAAGATATGCGCGCCCACTTCCGAGCCTTTTTCAAGCACGACGACGTTCAAATCTGCATCAAGCTGCTTTAGGCGGATCGCCGCCGACAGGCCCGCAGGCCCCGCGCCCACGATCACCACATCATATTCCATCGCTTCGCGCGTTACTTCGGTCATGATCACTCCGTCCCCGCCCGCCCTTGGGGCTGATGTCAGTCACTCGGCAAGATCGTTACCTTACCGGCCCGGTTGTAGCAATTAGCTTACCCGTGGGGCCTAGGCAATCCACCGCGCCCGCAAAATCGCTTGAAGTCTGCGCCGTGGATGTTCGCCGAACGCCCCGCCGCCATTACCGCAAAATAACGGCAAATCGCGATTTGCGAACCGGTATAAACCGACACGAAGGAAATGATAGCGACACAGGTTTCAGCCAAGCGCTGCAACTTGCAGGCCTTCGCGGGGCTACGGCATCCGACCGCGCGCTAAATCTGCATTTGAAGGGTGACATAACTTCGGGCATAGCCGCTTGGGCAAGTAATGTTTCAATACATCGCTATTGCCAGCCCATTCGGCCCTTGCGACCTGATCGAAAGGTCGGTTTGCAAAGTGACTGGCGCTTTTGCCTGACCTTGCGCTATTGACTTTCATCCACCTTCCCGGATTTACAATGCACGTTGCGAATTTGCCGAAACATTACTGCAGGGCCACTGATGGAAAAAATACTTATGACTCGGGCGGGCCATACCGCACTTGAGGTCGAACTAAGGGCCCTGAAGTCCGTGGAACGCCCTGCGGTGATCCGCGCCATTGCCGAGGCGCGTGAACACGGCGATCTTTCCGAAAACGCCGAATACCATGCGGCGCGGGAACGCCAAAGCTTCGTTGAAGGTCGGGTCAAAGAGATTGAAAGCATTTTGTCCTTCGCCGAGGTCATCGATCCGACGAAACTTTCGGGCACAATCAAATTTGGCGCCACCGTGACGGTGCTTGATGACGATACCGAAGAAGAAAAGACCTATCAGATCGTGGGTGAGCCTGAGGCAGATATTGAACGCTGCATGCTGAACATCAAATCCCCGCTGGCCCGCGCCCTGATCGGCAAAGAGGTCGGAGACACGGCCGAAGTGCGTACGCCGGGCGGCGAAAAAACCTACGAAATAATTGATATCCGCTACATTTAATCTGCTAATCTGGGTCCGGAGGATTTGAGCAATGCCCGATCCCACACCGACGAA
>JBAUHP010000026.1:0-14610 GCA_049680345.1 Albidovulum sp.
CCCGTTGATCCAGGCAATCGCAAGATCGGTGATGCCGGTCATGAATGTCGGGATGCTTGCGCCAAGCACGGTGCTGTAGGTAATGCTGACCAAATTATCCCCGGGGGCGTGCGCCTTGTTAATGCACGGTCAGATTAACCATAATTGGTTAAAGGAAACTTTCTGCGCGGCGATCTGTGACGGGGGCTGTGACGGGCGCTGTGACGGGGGCTGTGACGGGGGCTGTGACGGGGGCTGATCTATCCCTCGATGCCCCTTGGCATGGGCTCCTCGGCTTCGGCCAGAAGCGTGTCCAGATCGAGGGCCTTTGACGTCATCGCCAGCCCGCCATTCGCATCACGCGGCCAGTCCTCCACCGCACGGTCGCGGTAAATTTCGACGCCGTTGCCGTCGGGGTCACGCAGATAGATCGCTTCGCTGACACCGTGATCGGAGGCCCCATCAAGCGGCCAGCCAGCTTCGATCACCGATTTCAGCGCGCGCGCTAGATCGCGGCGCGAGGGGTACACAAATGCGGTGTGATAAAGGCCGGTGGTGCCAGCCGCAGGGGCCGCACCGCCGCGGCTTTCCCAGGTGTTGAGGCCGATGTGGTGATGATATCCGCCCGCCGACAAGAACGCCGCCTCTTGCCCATAGCGCTGCATGACCCGCAGCCCCAGAATATCGCGGTAAAAGGCAATGGCGCGGTCAAGATCCGCCACTTTCAGATGGACATGGCCGATACTTGTCTGGTCGGGGGCGAGATAGGCCATGGTCTGCTCCTGGCGGCTGTTGGCTGACCAAAGGATAGGCCAAGGTTCGCGTCCCCGGAATAGCGGATTGCGCAGTCTTGCTGTGCAAGTCCGCACATCGAGATGGATCGCAGTCAACCGGCGCGCCTTGCCTTGGGGCAAAAAGGGCGATGCCCGGCGCCCGAAGTTACCAAAGGCCGGTGCTATAGCTGGACATGGATATGGTCATCATGCCGCGCGGCACGGCAGCCCTGAAACCTGACCTTTTGGCTTTGAGCGGCGAACCTGGCCTTCAGATGCGGCTCGATGAAGACCTTGCCGACGCGGTGGTCTTTCCCAAGCCAGTGCAACGCGGCTTTCATCCGCGATGGCTCCGGTCGGTAATCGGGCCAAAGACCTTGCAGCCAAGGCATGTCCCACCGCAAACTTGCGGCATTGCCGGGGCAGTCGGATGGTCCGTCCTCGAATGCGAAATAGCCCAGAGGCGACTTTGCCACCCCCGGCAAATAGCCGCCAGCACCTTCATAATAGAAGGCAAGGTCAACCTTTCGGCCGTCGTCATGGGAAAGGTGGGGAGCCAATGGAAAGCCGGAAAGATAGGGAAAGTTGGCATCCAACAGGCGCGTCACGGTGCCGGGAAATTCGCTTTCCATATGCGTGGCATAATCAATCAGAACCTCTTCAAGCTCGGGCACAACATATTGCCGGTTGAGCGCGCAAAACAGTTTCGATTGCATCTGCAAAACATGGCCGGACATACAGGGCAACGGTTCACGCCCCAACAGGGGCGCGAGCCAGAGTGCCGACACCGAAAGAGCGATATAGGCGGCAACGAAAACGACGGCGCGACGTTTGAAACACAGGGCAAACAGCCATGCCAGCCCGCCGAGCTGAGACAGGATGGTCAGAAAGAGGAAGATTGAGACATGCAAGAACAGTCTGATCATGAAGGCAACATGCAGCAGAAATCTGGCGATGAACAGACGCCGGTCGAAGGCCCCCATGGTCTTGCCGCGTCGGAGGGTAGTGCGGTGGAACAACCGGCCGGCGCTGCCCTGTGCCTTCGGCGCGGATCGGGCAAAGCGGCGTTGTTCAAACGGCGGTTTTGTCCGCAAAGCCTATGGATGGCAGGTCTGAGCCCATTTTTCTCAGGCCAACTGGTTCCAAAACGAGGTATGAGTGACGAACAGGTTGGCGTCTTGGGAGAACACTATTGCATGTTTCGATTATTCCGCTTGCTGCGTTGTTAATCTCCGGTTCGGCAATGTACCTATTGGGACGAACGCTTGGTCGTCATTGGTCCATTTGGGTGGTGCCATGTGCCATATTCGTTGTTGGATTGGGAAGTTGTGCAACTTCTATTGAAGAGCCTGTTGATTTTGCAGGCATGTTGATCGCTTTTGGTATTTTTTATCCATCTGCGCTGGGCGCACTACTGGGTGGAAAAATCGGCGCGTATGGTTCGAGCCGGGCAGCGAAGGCTACTCGGCCGGAAAATACGCTTGATTGAAGTCTGACCCTAAAGCAAAGCCCCCGCTCAGCGCGAACGGATCATTCCGGTGATGTCATGGGCGCGGGCAAGGATGGGCTGGGCAATCGCATCGGCGCGGTTGGCGCCATCGCCCAAGATCCGGTCAATCTCGGCCGGATCGGCCATCAGGCGCTTCATCTCATCCGCGATCGGGGCCAGTTGGGCCACGGCCAGATCGGCCAGTGCGGGTTTGAATGTACCAAAACCCTGACCGGCATATTGGCTGACCACGGCTTGCGGTGTTTGATCGGCAAGGGCCGCGTAGATATTGACCAGATTGCGCGCCTCGGGGCGGTCTTTCAGGCCCTCGACGGTTTCGGGCAGGGGTTCGGCATCGGTGCGAGCCTTGCGGAACTTTTGCGCGATTGCATCGGCCCCGTCGGTCAGGTTGATGCGGCTGGCATCCGAGGGATCGGATTTCGACATCTTCTTTGACCCGTCGCGCAAGGACATGACGCGGGTGGCAGCGCCTTCGATCACCGGTTCGGTAATCGGGAAGAAATCAACCCCGAAGTCGTGATTGAACTTGGCGGCAATGTCGCGGGTCAGCTCTACATGCTGCTTTTGGTCTTCGCCCACCGGCACATGGGTGGCGTGATAGACCAAGATATCGGCGGCCATCAGGGCGGGATAGGCATAAAGCCCAAGACTGGCGTTTTCGGAATTCTTCCCGGCCTTGTCCTTGAACTGGGTCATGCGGTTCATCCAGCCAAGCCGGGCGACGCAGTTGAAAATCCAGCCCAGTTCGGCATGGGCGGAAACCTGACTTTGGTTGAACAGGATGGAGCGTTTGGGGTCGATGCCCGCGGCGATAAAGCCGGCGGCGGCCTCGCGCGTCTGGGCGCGCAGGCGTTCGGGGTCTTGCCATACGGTGATCGCATGCAGATCGACAAGACAATAGATCGTCTCGATCCCCTCATCTTGTTTTTGCACGAAACGCTTGAGCGCGCCAAGGTAGTTGCCCAGCGTCAGCCCGCCCGACGGCTGGATGCCCGAAAAGATGCGGGGTGTGAATTTTGTGACATTGGCGGACATGGGGCAGCTCCGTCTGGAAATTTGGTTGGGATCGGCGTATCGCAGGGGCATAGCCTCGTCAACAAGACTGGGTCCCAGCGGAGAATGTGATGCGCGACGGATATGACAATTCGCCCTTCAACCCGGTGCCGCCCGAGGTCTGGGCGCTGGTGCTGCCGATCATGGCGATGGAGATTGTGCTTAATCTGGCCGTCAGCGGCTACACGGGCGGGGCCGCTGGCGTCGGTTGGCGTCAAGACGCTTTGCAGCGCTTTGCACTGGCCCCCGGGATGTTGCAAGAGATGATCAGCACCGGGCGCTGGCACGCGGATTATGCCATGCGCCTTGTCACCTATTCTTTCGTGCATCTCAATTTCACCCATGCCTTGTTCGTCGGCATCTTTACCCTGGCGCTTGGGAAATTCGTGACCGAGGTTTTTCGGCCTTGGGCCTTCTTGCTGGTTTTCTTCGCGGCGTCGATTGTGGGAGGCGTGGTATATTCGCTGATCCCCGGTGTGCGGCTTGCACTCATCGGCGGTTATCCGGCGGCTTATGGGCTGATCGGGGCCTTCACCTTCATCATCTGGGCGCGTCTTGGGGCGATGCATGCCAACCGGGCGCGGGCCTTTTCCTTGATCGGGTTCTTGATGGGCATTCAGCTTGTCTTTGGGCTTTTGTTCGGCGGTGGTTATGATTGGGTTGCCGATCTGGCGGGTTTTGCCACCGGCTTCGGGCTTTCCTTCGTGGTGGCCCCGGGCGGGGCCGCAAATATCCTTGCGCGGCTGCGTCAGCGCTGACGGGTGAAGCCCGCGCGAAAGTCCGAAGGTTTGAAAGCGCCGATGGCAAAGGCGGCGAGAATGTAGACGGCAAGGCCCGATAGGCACAGCAGCGCCAATGCGACAAAACGCTGGCCGCCGGTTGCAAGGGCCTCGGCCAGCTGGCCCTCGGCCCACCACAAAAACCCGCCCATGATCAGCGCGGCCAGCACAATGCGCAGGCTGCGCGACACAAGGCGGGCGTCTGCGCGGGTGGCCTCGCCCATGGTGCGCGTCCCCCACCAAAGCTGCGCGATCATCACCCATCCCGAAACCGTAAGGCCGATGGCCGCAGCGATGAAGCCAAGGAAGGGGGCAAGGCCAAGCGCCAGCGCGGCGTTCACGACCATCGACTGCACGGCAAATCTGAAAGGTCTGCGCGTATCTTCGCGGGCGAAATACAAAGGTTGCAGGACCTTTTGCAAAACGAAGGCCGGAAGGCCAAGCCCGTAGACCGCCAGCGCCAGCGCCGTCGGCCCGGTATCGGCCAAGGTAAAGGCGCCACGCTGGAACAACACCCCGATCAGCGGCACCGGGATAATCACAAGCGCCACGGCGGCGGGCAGGGTCAAGAACAGCGCAAATTCAGTGGCGCGGCTGAAGGCATGACGGCTGCCGCCCACATCGCCCGCCTTCAAGCGGCGCGAGATATCGGGAAGCAAGACGATGCCGATGGCAATGCCCACGACCCCCAAAGGCAGTTGATAAAGCCGGTCGGCATAGCTGAGCCATGCAATCGCGCCGTCAAAATGGCTGCCCACTTGCCTGCCAACCAGAAGATTGATCTGCACCACCCCTCCGGCCAGAACCGCAGGCCCGGCGATGGCGATCAAGCGGCGTAGATCAGGGGTCAGGCGCGGCCGCTTCAGCCGCAAGGGAAAGCCCATCCGGGCCGCGGCAAGCCAGACAAGTGCAAGCTGCGCCATCCCGGTCACCGGCGTAGCCCAAGCCAAGGTCAGCCCCATATCCCAGCCCGCGCGATGGGCATAAATCATCGCCCCGATGAAGATGACGTTGAGCAATACCGGCGCCCCGGCGGCGGCGGTAAAGCGCCCCCCGGCATTCAGCAGCCCCGACAAAAGTGCAGTCAATGAGATGAAGAAGATATAGGGAAAACAGATATTTCCATATTGGATGGCCAGTTCAAGCCGCGCATCCCCGGCAAAGCCACCGGCCATGGCAAGCACCAGCCAGCGCATGCCGATCATCGCAATCACCGAAAAGATCGCGACCACCAGCGCTAACCCAGCAAAGGCGTTCTCGGCAAATTCGCGCGGGTCATCACCTGCTTCCAGCTTTTTTGAGAACATCGGCACGAAAGCGATGTTGAACGCCCCTTCGGCAAAGAAGCGGCGAAACATATTGGGCAAGGAAAAGGCGACCATGAACGCCTCGGCCACCGGGCCTGTGCCCAGATAATTGGCGGTCAGCACATCGCGCACGAAGCCTGCAATGCGGCTTAGCAGGGTCCAGGCCCCCACGGTCAGAAAACCGCGGATAAGTCTAATCGGTTTCATCAGCTTACTGCCCGCTCCGCGCCTTCGGTGATTGCTGTGCGCAGTTTTTTCTCAAGGCTGTCTTGCTTGGATTTCGTATGAAGTTTCAAGCCGAACATGTCCTTGACGTAAAAGCTGTCTACCACTTGCGCCCCATAGGTCGCAATCACGGCGCTGGCGATATAGATGTTATTGGCGGCCAAGGTGCGGGTCAGATCGTACAAGAGCGCCGGGCGATCGCGGGTGTCAACTTCGATAATCGTATAGATTTCAGAGCCTTCGTTGTCGAAGGTGATCGAGGTTGGAAAGCGGAACATGCGTTCGCTTTTGCGGATCTTGTCGCGGTCCTTGAAGGCGTCACGCGCGACAACCTCGCCTTTCAAGATCTTGGCGATGGTGTCGCGCAGGCGCGGGATGCGGGCGGAATCATAGGGGTGGCCTTCGGCGTCTTGCACCCAAAACACCGCCGTCGCATGGCCGTCTTTCGACGTATAGGTGCGCGCGTCCACCACATTGGCACCCGACAAAGCCAATGCACCTGCCAGCCGCGAAAAGATGCCGGGGTGGTCGGCCAAAGCAAAGCACGCACGGGTGGCGTCATGGTCAAGATCGGGTTCGATGTCTACGCGGATCTCGTCTTTGCCGATGTCGCGCAAGAGACGGGCGAAAACGCTGTGGGTTTCGGTGGAAAGCCCTTGCCAATAGGGGGCGTAGTGACGCGCAACCTCGCGGCGGATATCCTTGGCATCCCAATTGGGCAGCGCATCGCGCAAGGCGCGTTTGGCTTCATCTTGGCGCTTGTCACGGTTGAGGCTTTCCAGCCCTGCCTCCATCGCCTCGGCGGTATCGGCGTAAAGGCGGCGCAAGAGCATCGCTTTCCAGTTGTTCCAGGTTGTCGGGCCGACGCCGCGAATGTCGCAAACGGTCAGCACCGTCAAAAGATCAAGCCGCTTGCGGGTTTTGACGATTTTGGCGAAATCGCGCACGGTGCGCGGATCCGATATGTCGCGCTTTTGCGCCATGTCGGACATGACCAGGTGGTAGCGCACCAGCCATTCGACGGTTTCGCATTCCTCTGCCGTCAGCCCCAGACGCGGCGTCACGCGCCGGGCAATCTGGGCGCCAAGGACCGCGTGGTCTTCGGGGCGCCCCTTGCCGATATCATGCAACAAAAGCGCCACATACAGCACCTTGCGGTTCACGCCCTGATCAAGGATCGAGGAGGAAAGCGGCAGTTCTTCGATCAGCTCGGCGCGTTCAATCTGGGCGAGGATAGAGATGCATTGGATCGTATGTTCGTCAACCGTGTAGCTGTGGTAGACGTTGAATTGCATCATCGCGACGATGGGTTCGAACTCGGGCAAGAAGGCCGCCAGAACACCCAGCTCATTCATGCGCCGCAAGGCCCGTTCCGGATTGCCGTGTTTGAGCATGAGATCAAGGAAAATCCGCGTCGCCTCGCGGTCTGCACGCATGTCATCATCGATGAGGCCAAGGTTGGCAGCCACAAGACGCATCGCGTCGGGGTGGATCAGCAGGCCGCTGCGCAAAGCCTCTTCAAACAGTCGCAACAGATTGAGCTTGTTCTTGAGGAAGTCGGCGGGGGAGACGATATTAAGCCGTCCGCGGTCAATCCGGTAGCCTTCGGGCAATTTGCGCCGTCGCCGCAAAAGGCCGGTCAGGCTGGCCTCTTGCTTGAGGTGGCGCGCCTCCATCGTGGTCAAAAACACCCGCGTCAGTTCGCCCACGTGGGTGGCATGACGAAAGTAGTCTTGCATGAAATGTTCAACCGCGCGCCTGCCGCCGGTATCTTTGTAACCCATGCGCCCGGCCACTTCGACTTGCATTTCGAATGACAGCTTGTCGACCGCGCGGCCTGCTATGCGGTGCAGATGGCAGCGCACTGCCCAAAGAAAATCCTCGGCGGCGGCGAAGTTCTGGTATTCTTCGACACGAAAAACGCCTTCGCCGACAAGTTCGGCGGCCTTGCCCACGCCGTGAATATATTTGCCGATCCAGTAGAGGGTTTGCAGATCGCGCAAGCCGCCCTTGCCTTCTTTGACATTGGGTTCCAGAACATAACGCTGGTTGCCCTGGCGTTTGTGGCGCGCACTACGCTCGGCCAGTTTGGCCTCGATGAACTCGGCGCCGGTATTGCGAAACAGATCCGAGCGCAGCTTTGCGGTCAGATCTTGCGCCAGCGCTTCATCACCGGTCAAAAAGCGGTGCTCCAACAGCGCGGTGCGGATGGTGTAATCTTCGCGCCCCAAGCGCAGGCAGTCTTTGACGGTGCGGCTGGCATGACCGACCTTCAGCTTGAGATCCCACAAGATATAAAGCGTGGTTTCAATAACGCTTTCTGCCCATGCGGTCATCTTCCAGGGGATCAGGAACAAGAGATCAATATCGGAATATGGCGCAAGTTCGCTGCGCCCGTAGCCGCCGACGGCCAGCACGGCAAGCCGTTCATTCTTGGTGGGGTTGGGCAAGGGGTGCAGTTTGCGGGTGGCAAGGTCAAGCGTGACGGCAATCGTGGCATCAGCAAGGGCGGCGCGGGCGTGCACCGATGCGCGCGCGGCGCGCGGATCGGCATCAAAAGCCGCCTCAATCGCAGCACCAGCCTCGCGCCGGGCGGCGCTAAGGGCTTGCACGATCAACTGCCGCTTTTCACGCGCATCGCTCAAAGCATCAAGACCCGCGTCAAGGGATGCGGCGAAGGTGCTTGCGTCGTGGATCGGATGGGTCAGCACAGGCAGACTGCTGACCCCCAATGGCTCAAATGCCTTTGGATCACCGGCATGGTCAGAGACCTGCGCCACCGAAGCTTCTTGGGGCGGGGTCGATGATCACCACCTGACCGTTTTGAATCTGCGCAACAGCAAGGCCGCGTTCATTGGTGCCGTCACCGCGCAAACGAAAGACACCGTTCACGCCCGCAAAACCCGCACCCTGAGTCAGCGCCCCGGCCGAGAACGGGTCATTGCGGCCCGATTTGACCAAGGCCCCGATGGCTGCGATGCCGTCATAGGCAAGGCCTGCAATCGGATGCGGTGCTTCACCGAAGGAATTGGTGTAGCGCGCCTGGAACTGCGCGGTCAGCCCCGGATCCGGCAAGGCGAACCAGCCGTTTTGCAAGCCGGGCAAAGCGGTTGTCGCCGCAGGAATATCCCAGCGCGTCAGGCCGACATATTGAATTGACGCGCCACTCAGGCCCGCTTCGGGCAACAGCTGCGCCAAAAGCGGCAAAGCACCGGCACTGTCAGCGGTCAAGAACAGCGCCGAGGCACCCGTGGCCCGCGCGGTTGAGGTGATGGTGGGGATAGCTGCGGTCACGCCGGGGCCGGAAAAGGCATAAGGCACCGAACCCACGACCCGAGCACCCGACCGCGAGGTTGCATTGGCGATTGCTCGATTGCCAAGGTCGCCTTGCGGATTTTGTTCATGGGCGACCAGAATGTTGCCCTTGCCGTGGCGCACCGAATAGCTGACCAGCCGGTTGGCGGTGTTTTGGAAGGTTGCCCCCAGAACAAAGACATTGCCGCCCGCAATATCGGTGTTGTTGGAAAAAGACAGAACGTTCAAACCTTTACCGCGCACAGCATGGCCCGCGGCATTGGCGGCCTCGCCAAAGACCGGGCCAAGAATGATGGCCGCCCCTTCGTCTGCAGCGCGGGTGGCCATCTGGGCCGAAAGCGCCGGGTCAGAGCCCGCATTATAGACCCGCAGGTCAATCTTCACACTGCCTGCAAGATCTGCAATTGCCAGCTCTGCCGCTTGTTTGAGGCTGCGCGCCAAAGTGTCATCGCCGGCATTGCCACTGCCGCCGGGCAGCAATAGCGCAACGGCGACAGGCTTGCCGGGGTCAAAGGCCGGGCCGCGATTTCCGGTGGCGACCGGATCGCAAGCCACCAGCAACATTGTCGCCAGTGCGAGTCCGGCATATTTCAACGCCTTGCGGGGGGTACTCAAAACAGACAACATAGCAAAATCCTCATCCGGAACGCGGGCACTACTTCGGCTCGAACTCTAAGCAATCCGCGGCGGGAAGTAAACGCATCAGCAAGGGCCAAAGTGATGAGCACGACCAGAGGTAAGCCAGCGCCAGGGCTCTATTTCATCTCCACCCCGATTGGGGCGGCACGCGATATAACCTTGCGTGCGCTGGATCTTTTGACCGAGGGCGATGTGATTGCCGCCGAAGATACGCGTACTTTGCGGCATTTGATGGATATTCACGGCGTCAGTCTTGGGGATCGCCCGCTTTGGGCCTATCACGATCACAATGGCGCGCAGGTGCGCCCGCGCATCCTTGGCGCATTGGCGGAAGGCCGCTCAGTCGTCTATGCCTCCGAGGCCGGAACCCCGCTTGTCGCCGACCCGGGTTATCAGCTTGGCCGCGCGGTGATCGAGGCGGGCCATGCGGTGTATGCAGCACCGGGGGCATCGGCGGTGCTTGCGGCGCTGACGGTTTCGGGGCTGGCGTCGGACCGGTTTATGTTCGCAGGCTTCGCACCACCCACCGCAGCTGCACGCCGAACCTGGCTTACCGATATGGCGCGGCTGCCAGCAACGCTGATCTTGTACGAATCGCCCAAGCGTCTTCAGGCTTTGTTAACCGAAATGGCCGCATGTTTCGGGCCTGACCGGCAAGCGGTTGTGTGCCGCGAATTGACCAAGCGTTTCGAAGAGGTGACGCGCGGCACGATTGCCGAACTTAGCGCCGCTTATGACGGGCGCACGGTGAAGGGTGAGATTGTGGTTCTGATCGACCGGATGCGCGGCGAAGTTGCCGATGCAAAAACGGTTGAGGCGGCTGTGAAGGAGGCGCTATCATGCATGTCGGTCAAGGACGCAGCCGCGATGGTCGCCGAGGCGATGGGCCTGCCACGCCGCGAGATTTATCAGATCGCCCTGAAGCTCGCGTCCGACAGCTAAAGGGGGCGGTTGCGCATCATGGCGGCCGTGTCGCCGAAGAACAGGTGGCGGCGTATTACCAGCGTTTGGGTTTTGTGGTTGCCGCGCAGCGCTGGCGGGGGCAGGCGGGCGAGATTGATCTGATCATGCGCGATGGGCCGCTTTTGATCTTCGTTGAGGTCAAACGCGCCCAAAGCTTCGCCATTGCCGCCGAACGGATTTCAAGCCAGCAGATGTCCCGGATCATGGCCGCGGCAAGCGAATTTGTGGCGCAAGAGCCCGGCGGACAAGATAGCGAGATGCGCTTTGATGCGGCACTTGTTGATGGCACCGGCCAGATCGAAATTCGCGAGAATGTGGTTGGCTGGTGATCTGACCGATTGCATCCCCGTCGCGGCTGGGCCATCAATCGCACCTGTTGTTTAGCGCAGGAGACAGGCATGGCACTCAAAGTTGCACTCCAGATGGATCCGATCGGCCCGATCGACATTGCGGCGGATTCGACATTCCGCATAGCGTTGGAGGCACAAGAGCGCGGGCATGAGCTGTTTTACTATACGCCCGACAAGCTTGCCTACCGCGAGGGCCGGGTGATGGCGCGCGGCTGGCCGCTGACCTTGCGGCGCGAGAGGGGAAATCATTTCACCTTAGGGCCCGAGACCGAGGTCGATCTGGCCGACTGGGATGTGGTATGGCTGCGCCAGGACCCGCCCTTTGATATGGGGTATATAACCACCACACATATTTTGGATATGATCCATCCCAAGACGCTGGTGGTGAATGATCCGTTCTGGGTTCGGAATTACCCAGAGAAGCTGTTGGTGCTGAATTTTCCGCATCTGACACCGCCCACACTGATCGCGCGTGAATTGGCCACCATCCGCGATTTCAAACACAAGCATGGTGATATCATCCTCAAGCCACTTTACGGCAATGGCGGGGCCGGAGTGTTCCGGCTTGATCCGAATGACCGCAACCTGGCCTCGCTGCATGAGTTGTTTGCCGGTATCAATCGTGAACCGCTGATCGCGCAAAAATTCGTGCCCGATGTGGCCAAAGGCGACAAGCGCATCATACTGGTTGATGGCGAACCGGTGGGGGCGATCAACCGGATCCCGGCGGCGGGTGAAACGCGGTCCAACATGCATGTTGGCGGAAGACCGGAAAAGGTCGGGTTGACCGAACGGGATCGGGAGATATGCACGGCTATTGGCCCGACCTTGCGTGAAAAGGGTCAGATTTTTGTTGGCATTGATGTGATTGGTGATTGGTTGACCGAGATCAACGTGACCTCGCCCACAGGGATTCAGGAATTGGAGCGATTCGATGGAACCAATACGGCGCAAAAGATCTGGGAAGTGATTGAAGCGAAGCGGGCCTAGCCCGAATTTTCTGCGAAAATTCGACAATTTTTCGCAGAAAAATTGGGTTTTACCGGCCCAACTTCATGCTTAACCGATAGCTGACTGCCTCGGCTATATGGGGCCTGCGAACGTTCTGTGATCCGGCAAGATCGGCGATGGTACGCGCCACTCTCAGCACCCGGTGATAGCCACGCGCCGAAAGGCCGAAACGTTCGGCAACCTGCGCCAGAAGGGCACGACCTTCGCTGTCAGGGGCAGCAATCTCCTCCAACAATCGGCCCTCTGCATCAGCATTCACCCGCGCCTCGGGGTGATCGGCGAACCGCGTGGTTTGGGTTGCGCGGGCTTGCGCCACGCGCTCTGCCACCTGGGCCGAGCTTTCGCCGCTGACCGGCAGGTCAAGATCGGTATAGGCCACAGGTGGAACTTCGACACGCAGGTCGATCCGGTCCATCAAGGGCCCTGAAATGCGCCCCAGATAGTCTTCGCCGCATTGCGGAACGCGGGCGCAGGCGCGCGCCGGATCAGTCATATAGCCGCATTTGCAAGGATTTGCCGCCGCAACCAGCAAGAACTGGCACGGATAGCGGATATGGGCATTGGCGCGGGCGACCACCACTTCGCCTGTCTCGATCGGCTGGCGCAGGGTTTCCAAAACGGCGCGCGAAAACTCGGGGAATTCATCCAAAAACAACACGCCGTTATGCGCGAGGCTGATCTCTCCGGGTTTTGCACCCCGGCCGCCGCCAACAATCGCGGCCATTGACGCCGTATGATGCGGTTCACGAAAGGGGCGTGTCCGGCTGATCCCGCCTTCATCCAACAGCCCCGAGAGCGAATGGATCATGGAGGTTTCCAAAGCCTCGATCGCGGTCAGCGGCGGTAAAATCCCCGGAATGCGGGCGGCGAGCATCGATTTGCCCGATCCCGGCGTGCCGACCATCAGCAAATGATGGCGCCCGGCTGCGGCAATCTCAAGCGCGCGTTTGGCCCGTTCTTGACCCTTCACATCACGCAGATCGCGGTGGCTGCTTTCGCGCTTCACTTCGCCCGGTGTCGCAGGGATGATCGGTGCTTGCCCGGTATAATGGCGTAAAACCTCGGCCAAAGTGGCCGCCCCGATAACCGTTGTGGCACCGACCCAGGCCGCCTCGGGGCCACAGGCCTTGGGGCATAGCAAGACGCGATCTTCTGCGGCGGCGGCCATGGCGGCGGGCAGGGCGCCCACCACCGGCACCAGCCGTCCGTCAAGCGACAACTCCCCCAATGCGACCGTCGCCTCCACCTCTTCGCGCGGGATCATGTCGATTGCGGCCAGCAGCGCCAAAGCGATGGGCAGATCGAAATGCGAGCCTTCCTTGGGCAGATCAGCGGGGGAAAGGTTTACCGTGATCCGCTTTGACGGCAAGGCGATCGACAAGGCGGTAAGGGCCGCGCGCACCCGGTCGCGCGCCTCCGAGACCGCCTTATCAGGCAAGCCCACCACCGAAAAGGCAGGCATCCCGGCGGTCACCGCGCATTGCACCTCGACAATCCGTGCCTCGACCCCTTCAAAGGCCACCGTATAGGTCCGCGCTACCATTCTTACTGCTCCGGTCAGAATGGTTAACGGCTAATGGAGAAAGCCTTTAAGATTGGTTAACGCCGTCCCGTTCCGGGGCCAGTTCTTGCACCATTGCCATGAATTTTGGCCAGGCCTCTGGATCGGCCAAGGTCTTGTCGCGGCAAAAGGCGTTGCAAAATCCCCAGATATGGCCGTCAAGCTCCAGAAAATCGGTGACCGGTTTGCCCGAATAGGGACAAGCCGCATTGACCGAGGGGCCAGTGGCGGTTTTGGCTTTCATGGGTGCGGGGCCGGGCCATGGCCGCTCGGCATAGGGTTTGCGGTAGGTTTCTTGCTCATAATGCTGCGCCCAGCCCATCGCCCGCCAACGCCGGAAGGCCGGGTCGGCCAGATGGGCTGCGACATAACGCGCCGCCGCCGCACCGACCGGCAGATTATATCCGGCAATCCTTGCGGCCACCGGCGCAAAGAAGGCATCCGCCGCCGAATAGTCGCCGAAAAGCCAAGGCGCATCCGTGCCGAAGCGCTTGCGGGCCATTGCCCACATATCTTCGATCCGGGCGATGTCGGCCAGAACTTCGGGGCGCGGGGTGGCATCGGCATAGCTTTTGGCAAGGTTCATTGCGCAATCGCCGCGCAGGCTGGCAAAGCCTGCATGCATCTCTGCGGCCAGCCAACGCGCCATGGCGCGCGCCTCGCCATCATTGGGCCAGATCCCGGCGTCTGGATGGCGTTCGGCCAATGTCTCGGCCATGGCAAGGGTTTCGCCGATCACATAGCCTTCGGGCGTGCGCATGGCCGGCACCAGCCGGGCGGGGGCGAATTCGGCCAAGAGCCGATCAAAATCGGCGGTATAAAGCCGCCCGGTATGCACCCTGACGGAAAGCCCGAATTTTTCAAACAAGAGCCAGCCACGCAGCGACCAGCTTGAATAAGTTCTGTCGCCAATCGCGAGGTCATAGGTCATGAAACGGGCCCTTTTTTGTTCTTTGCCCAAGGCTAGCGCGCAAGCACGGTGCGGACAAATTCGAATTCTTTGGATTGATCATCACCAAACTTGATTTATGCGCGCGCTTGTCATCCCCTGTCTGCATCCCTAATCCTGTGGCAAAGCCAAAGGGGGCCGCATGCTGTCAGGCAAACGCATACTTTTGATCATCGGCGGCGGCATTGCCGCCTAT
>JBAUHP010000027.1:0-1642 GCA_049680345.1 Albidovulum sp.
ACGATGGCCGCCGGCACGCCAATGATCAGGGTCAGCGTTGTGGCCCAGAAGGCAACATAAAGGCTGTTGAAGAACGCCTCGATCAATTGGCTGTTCGCGGCCAGCTTTTCATACCAGGACAGCGTGAAGCCCGACATCGGCCAGGTGAGCGACCGCGAATCGTTGAAGCCGTAAGCCACCAGAATAGCGATGGGGATATAGAGAAACGCCAAGATAAGCCCGATCCCGGCAAGCCAGAAGATCCGCTCAATCCGCGCCATTATCCGACGGTTGGAGGCGCTCGCATCCGTCATGCGAATTTCCCCTGACCGTAGCGTTCAAACCTGTCCGAGATGGCGATGATGGTCAGAACGATCACCAACATCACCAGCGCCAGAGCCGAGCCAAGCGGCCAGTTCAGCGCGGCCCCGAATTGCGAGGCGATCACATTCGCGATCATCAGCCCATCCGGGCCGCCCACCAAGAAGGGTGCGATGAAATCGCCGAAGGTCAGGCAAAAGGTCATGGTGAAGCCCGCGACGATGCCGGGGATCGACAAGGGCAGGGTCACCATCAAGAAGGTGCGAAACCGCCCCACGCCAAGATCGCTGGAGGCTTCGGTCAGGCTGCGCGGGATCTTTTCCAAAACCGCATATATCGGCATCACCATGAAGGGGATGAATACATAAATCAGCGTCACGATCATCGCGGTTTGATTGTAAAGAAAAACCGATGAGGGTTCCGCCAAGATGCCAACCGACATCAGGAACGAATTGAGCACACCCGTGGTCCCCAGGATGGTTTTCCAAGTATAGGCGCGCAAGAGGTAAGACACCCAAAGCGGTGCCACTACGGCCATGTAAAGCGCCAAGCGCAGATTGGGGTTGCGCACTTTGTAAACAAGGAAATAGGCATAGGGATAGGCCAGAAGGGCGGCCCCCAAGGACACAAAAAACGCGATCTTGAGCGTGCGCAGAATGACCCGGAAATACTGGGGATCGGTGACAATCTGCAGGTAGTTGCCGAATTGAAAGGCGGGCTCAAATGTCGGGAATTTCTGGATCCAGAAACTGTAGACGAACAAGATCGCATAGGGCACGAACATGAAGACGAAGGTCCACAAAAGTGGAGGCGACAAAACCGCCGCACGCCTCAGGCGCTGAGAAAGCGGCGCGCTCATGCGGCGGCCTCGTCGGCCAGTATCATGATCTTGCGCGCCTCAATCGCGATGGCAACCTCGTCGCCGGCCTGGGGTAGACCCGCAGGCCCGACCACATCCGAGATCGGCAGATCAACCAGGACCCGCCCCGCGCCAAGATCAACAGCGATCCGCGCACTTTGGCCATGGTAAAGAACATCGCCGACCGTACCACGAAGCGCGTTGGGGCCTGCGGTTTTCACATCGCGGATCAAGGTTGCCTTTTCCGGGCGGAAGCCAAAGAGCAGCTCTTGCCCGGCAAGGGTCGCTGCGGCGGCGGGCGCTTCGAGCGATTGGCCATGGCATGAGATTTTCGCACCATCTGCGCCGGTCTCAACCCGAGAGCGAAAGAGATTGGTGCTGCCAACAAAGCCTGCAACATAGCCGGTGCCGGGGTTTTCATAAAGCGCTTGAGGGCTGCCGCTTTGCATGATCTTGCCGTCGCGCATCACCACGACCCGGTCC
>JBAUHP010000028.1:0-6181 GCA_049680345.1 Albidovulum sp.
TTGGGGCGCGGAGGTTTCCGGGCCGGTGGCTTCAAGCAACCAATCAACGAAGGCCGCAACCTCGGGTCGTTTGGCGTTTTCCCTGGTGACCACAAGCTCATAGCCGATATCCGTGGTCAGCCGTTCAGGGCAAGGTGCCACCAGCAGGCCAGCGTCAAAGGGTTCGCGCAAAATCGGCCAGCTTGCCAACAAAACGCCTTGGCCCGCAATTGCGGCCTGAACGGCTTGGCCATATTCGTTGAAGTAAAGGCCCCGGTTCGAGGGCAGGTGCCCGGCACCGACGCGGCTGAGCCAACTTTCCCAGGTGAACCAGCGCCGGGTCTCTTGCATCCAGCCAAACTGGGCGGTGTTCCAATGGATAAGTGGCACCTGCGCCAGATCATCAAGGCTGCGCAACGCAGGTGGGCCTTTTGCCAGTGACGGGCTGCAGGCCGCAAAGACCTGATCGTCGAACAAGCGGTAGACAACCAAATCACCGCGGCTTTTTACCCCGTAGCGAATGCCCAGGTCGATATGCCCCAATTCAAGGTCGACAATGGATTGATTGGAATCGACCAACACGGTGACATCGGGATGCCGGGCGCGAAACCCCTCGAGCCTTGGCACCAGCCATGCGGTTGCAAAGGACGATTCGACCGAAACGAACAGCCGGGTTTCACCATCAAGGCCGCGCAGTTTGCCGACCGACGCCTCTATCAGCGCCATCGCTTGCGCCAGATCATCGCGGCCCCGCAAGCCGCGCGCCGTCAGTTCCAGGCCGCGCCCTTTGCGCCGTAGCAATGGCGCGCCGACCGATGTTTCAAGCTTGCTGACAAGTTGCTTTACGGCGGCGGGGGTAACCCGAAGCTCTTCTGCGGCTTTTTGATAGCTTAGCTGTCGTGAGACCGCTTCAAAGGCGCGCAGGGCGTTCAAGGATGGAAGCCATTCGGACATAAGGCGTTAGTTATTCTAAAGAGTAGATTCAGATCAAGTGAATCCCGCTTGACCAATATTTATGCCAAATTGAGAGAAAGCCAAAAGATCATCAGGCCACGGCGGAACCAACCCTTAGCAAAACTAACCTTCAGTCGGGCTTGGCCGCACCGATTGGACAAGGAGGAAACGATGCGTTCAAGCGACGGAAAGACCAGAGATCTTGTGACCAGCATGGAAGGTGCGGGCTGGGATTATGCTTTGGCGCGCCACCCTTACCACGCAATCGAGCGGCCAAAGGGGCCGCATTACTGTGTCTATAACCGCCGGCAGATGGCGTGCTGTTTCGACGATCATTCAACCGAGGACGGCTATTGGTTGCTGCGCCAAAAAGCAGCGGTGTTGCATACCGGGGAATATCCGCTGCAATTTGAAGGCCCGGATGCCGAGAAGCTGCTTGATCGGCTTTTCACCAAGGACATGACCAAAGTGAAGGTCGGGCGATGCGCTTACGGGCTGGCTTGTTATGAGGATGGCGGCTTGCTTGTGGATGGCATCTTGCTGCGGCTTGCGGCGGACAAGTTCTGGTATGCGCAAGCTGATGGGGATTTTTACAGCTGGGCACGCGCACATGGGGCGGGCATGGATGTCACCATATCAGACCCGGATGTCTTCGTGTCGCAGGTGCAAGGGCCGAACGCGCTTGAGATATTGCAAGCGGCCAGTGATGGCGGGCTGCCCGAAGCCTTTGGCTATTTCGCCGTGGCGCGGGTGTCTTTTGGCGGGCAAGAGGTGGTGATTACCCGCACCGGCTACACCAATGAGCTGGGATGGGAGTTTTACACCGAGCCGCATCACGATGCCGCAGCCCTTTGGCAGCATCTGAATGCGGCGGGCAAGCCGTTCGGGATGGAGATTTTCGGCCTTGATGCGATGAATATCCGCAGAATCGAAGCGGGCATCTTGAATGCCGGATCGGATTTCAACACCACAACCACGCCTTATGACGTGCATCTTGGCCGCTTCGTTGATGAAGACAAGGGCGATTTCATCGGCAAAGCCGCCCTTGCGAAGGCACCGCGCGCACCAAGACTGCACGGGATCATCTGCCCGACCGGGGAGCCGCTTATTTCCGCCAATGTCGATGTCGGCGGCATGCAGGCGGGGCATGTGACCGCCGGGGCGGTGTCGCCCTATCTGGGGTTTGGTATCGGTTATGCCTTGATGAATGACGCAAAGCACGGCGTTGGCACAGCGATTATGGTCGGATGCAAGGATGGCACCATGCAGGCTGCAAAACTGGTGGAGTTGCCGTTTTACGACAAGCAGGCCGAGATACCGCGCGGCAAGCGGGTGGACGTGCCGGAAAGACCGTAGCGCATAAAAAAACGCCGGGCGAAAACCCGGCGTTTTTTAGGTGTGATTGGCGATGACTTAAAGGTCTTCGCCTTCTTGGGCGGCGCCCATATCGTCAAAAAGTTCGGCGATTTCAAACTCGGCTTCGGCTTCTGCCTCGGCTGCGAGTTCCTGGATCGACTTGCCTGCCGCCTGAAGCTCTGCCTCTTCGGGTGAACGTGCGACGTTCATCGAGATGGTCGCAGAAACCTCTGGGTGCAAAACGACGGCAACTTCGTGCAGGCCAAGGTATTTGATCGGGTTTTGCAAAGTGATTTGCTTGCGATCAACCGAGAAGCCTTCGGCGGTTGCAGCTTCTGCGCAGTCACGCGGGGTGACCGAGCCGTAAAGCGCGCCTGCGTCAGATGCCGAACGGATCACGACGAAACGCTGACCGTCAAGCTTGTCGGCCAAGGCCTGAGCTTCTGCGCGGGTCTCAAGGTTGCGGGTCTCAAGCTGTGCTTTTTGACCTTCAAAGCCTTTGATATTGGCCTCTGATGCGCGCAAAGCCTTGCCCTGGGGCAAAAGGAAGTTGCGGGCATAGCCGTCTTTGACTTTGACCACTTCGCCCATTTGGCCAAGCTTGGCTACGCGTTCGAGAAGGATGACTTGCATGTTCTTGTCTCCTTACTTCACGGCATAGGGCAGAAGGGCGAGGAAACGGGCGCGCTTGATTGCACGGGCCAGTTCACGCTGCTTCTTTGCCGAGACGGCGGTGATACGGGCGGGCACGATCTTGCCACGCTCGGAGATATAGCGCTGCAGAAGACGGACATCTTTGTAGTCGATCTTCGGCGCATTGTCGCCCGAGAAGGGGCAGACCTTGCGGCGGCGGAAAAACGGTTTGTTCGCCATGATTTAGGTTCCTTTCCTCTGGCCAGATTAACGACGGTCGCCGAAGCTGGGGCGATCGCCCCGGTCACGACGTTCACCACGATCGGGACGGTCACCGCGTTCGCGGTCGTCACGTTTTTGCATCTGGCTGGAGGGGCCTTCTTCATGCGCATCGACCTTGATGGTCAGCACGCGCATCACGTCATCATGCAAACGGCAAAGACGTTCCATTTCTTGCACCGCAGCCGAAGGCGTGTCGGTGCGCAAAAAGGCGTAATGGCCCTTGCGGTTCTTGTTGATCTTGTAAGCCATCGTCTTGACGCCCCAGTATTCGGACGCAACGACGGTGCCGCCATTGTCGGTCAATACTGTGGAGAAATGTTCGACAAGGCTTTCGGCCTGCGCGGAGGACAGATCCTGGCGCGCGATTAGGACATGCTCATAAAGCGGCATGTATGCTCCTCTTTCGTCTCAGGCGGCTTCGAAGGCAGGACCAGAACCCTTCTGCGGTCCGCCAAGAGAGGCTACGCCGATTGCATGAAGTTGCAGAAGGATGCGGACTTATAGAAGAAGCGCGCCAAGATGCAAGGCGAAAGGCGGGCGGCGGCAGGGGCGGCCACCGGGGCGGCCGTCGGGGCGGCCGTCGGGGCGGGGCTTATACGTATTTTCGAACAGGGGCTGTGGAAATTTGGGGAATTGCCAGTGGCAAGCCGGCAGGCGAGGTGTGCCCCATCTTTTGAGATCAGAAATAGGAGAGCTTTGCGATGAAATCCCTAATCTTGGCGGCCGTCTTGGGCGTAGCTGCATCACAGGCACTGGCCGCAGCGGAAGACTATACGCTGGACCCAAGCCACAGCCAGATCGTTTTCAACTATGACCACGTTGGATATTCGACGACCTACGGCGTGTTTTCGGGCTTTGACGGCAAGATCACGCTGGATCAAGAAAATCCCGCCGCATCTTCGGTGAGCGTGTCTTTCCCGGTCAAGTCGATGTTCACCGGTTGGCAAGAGCGGTTTGATCATTTCATGTCGCCCGATTTTTTTGATGCCGCCGATGACGAGATGGTCAGCTTTGCGTCAACCGCAATTGAGGTGACGGGTGACAAGACTGCGCTGATCACCGGCGATCTGACCTTGAACGGTGTGACCAAATCGGTTGTTCTGGACGCGGTGCTGAACCAGATCGGAGAGCATCCGGTCACCAACAAGCCATCGGTCGGCTTTACTGCGACGACGATGCTGGTGCGCAGCGAGTATAACCTTGGCATGTTTGCGCCCTATGTCAGCGACGAAGTGCAGGTGATGATCTCGCTCGAAGCGGCCAAAGCCGAGTGACCTTGCGGTAACGGATCAAAAAAGCCCGCCGGAGCGATCCGGCGGGCTTTTGGTGGCCTTTGGCGTCAGCCGGTAACCTCTACCCGGTAGCCCGCGCGGGGAAAGTGCACGCAGATATTGCCAATGTCCGGCTCGGTTCGCAGCAAGGTGATCGTATCGGCATTGGCTGCCACGACAGCACCTTCAACGGGCTGCTCGCCGCCATCCACATCGGGGCGTATGATCACGCGCATTCCCGGGGTAAGGCCCTGAGGATCACGCGGATCAAGGGCTTGGACGGTGGTCGGTTCGTTTTGGCGGGCCGCGGTGATGGCATCTTCGGGGGTCATTGTGGTTACCTGACCGTGGCCGATGTCTTTCACCTTTGCCTCCCAGCGTTCCAGATGGGGGAATTCCGACAAGAACGCCGGGCCGATGTCCCACCGGCCACGAAGAAACCAGATGATGTGATAGATCTGGGCGTCGATGGCGGCGGGATCTTGGCCAAGCAAGAATTTGCGGCCATCCGACAGCTGCGCGTCCAGCCAGTGCAGGGGCGCGCGCATTTGCGAGGCCAGATGCGGCAAGGCGGCATTGGCGGCCTTCAGGCCCTGCGCCCAGTCGGGGCCAAAATACAGCCGCCCGCGATCAGCGGCGAAATCCTGGGGCAGATTGTCGCCCGCAGCACCCAGCACGATCTTGACCGCCAGATCAAAGAGCGGCCCGTCGGTCCAGCGGCTGAGGCACCACAAAAGGCCCGGATCGGCGTTCGGAAAGAAGGTGGCAGCGGGATGCCGGCGCTCAAGCTCGCGCAAGATGCATTGGGAATCGCAATAGATATCCGCGCCGATCTGCATGACGGGCGTGCGCCGGTAGCCGCCGGTAAGCTTTGTCAAAAAGGGCTTTGGCGCCAAGCGCGGGATTTCGACCGACCGCCAGGTTAGACCCTTGATACCAAAAGCGACCCGGGCTTTCTCGGCCACCGGCGATTGCGGGTAGTTGTGTAAAATGAGGTCGGGGGCGTGATCTGGCATGAGGGGTTTTCCTAGATCGTGGGTCAGGTTTTCAAGGGATATGTCCGGGGTTTTTGTGCGACGGGGGCCACCGGGAAGTATCCATCTTGCGACACTACTTGCGCTGCGCGGTCAGTGCGGCGTCGATGGTCACCGCAAAGCCCACGGTTTTTTCATCGGCGTAGTTTGGGCCGATGTCGAAATCGCGGCGGTCAACGGTTGTTTGGCCGCGCATCTGGGCGATGTCGCCGTCGATTGTCAGGCTGAAGGGCAGGGTGACGGGCATTTCCTTGCCGCGCAGATCAAGGGTGCCCGCGGCGATCAGCTGGCCGTCTTTTTCCAGGATATCCGCTTTGAAAGTCGCGTTGGGATGGGCGGTGGGGGCCAGAAATTCGGGCGTCATCGCTTGTTTGGTGACCGAGCCAAGCCCAAGCGAAGTGACCGGGATGGTGACGGTGACCGCGCCGGTTTTTGCCGCCTCGTCATAGCTGATATCGGCGTGAAATTCGCCAAAGCTGCCGGTCAGGCTTTGGCCGAGTTGCGCGAATGTGATCGACAAGCTGCCCTCGGTGACCGCCCAGTTGCCGGCGGTTGCGGTTTGGGGGGCGGTCTGGGCGATCTTCGGCGGCTCGGCAGTTGCATAGGCCACGGCGAAGACGAAGGCCCAGCCAGCAAATGCGGCAAGTTTTGGCAAGGACGAATGGATTTGTG
>JBAUHP010000029.1:0-6940 GCA_049680345.1 Albidovulum sp.
CCAGCCTGATTGCGTTCGGCAATGTCACCCGTCCGCAAATGATGCACCTCGCGGCCAAGCGCAAGATCGGCGCGGGTGTCTGCATAGCCAAGCATCACATTCGGGCCTTCATAGATCAGCTCTCCGCTGATGCCCGGTTGGGTGATCTCTTGCCCATTTGGACCGCTGATAAATAATCTGCCACCTGGAATCGAACGGCCAATGCAGTCGGGGTTGGCAGCGGCGTCTTCGGGCGGCAGGTAAGACATGCGTGGTGCGGCTTCGGTTTGGCCATACATGACGCAAAAACCCCAACCGGTCTTGGCGCCAAGTGCCGCCAGTTCACGCACCTTGTCAGGCGCTGCACGTCCGCCCGCTTGCGCCACCAGCCGCAAACCCGCGGAAGAGGCAAAATCGAAGCCCTTGGCTTGCAAGAGATCAATCTGATGCGGCACCAACTGCAGATTTGTGACGGCCTGCGCGCGGTAAAGCGCCGCAAAAGCCGGTTCGCCAACCGAGAGGTCAGTCAACACAAGGCGCGCGCCAGCCGCAAGATGTGAATGAAGGACGGACATGCCGAAAGAGTAGAAAAGCGGCAAAGCGGTAATGCCAACGTCATGTGGTTCAAGGTCAAGATACTGGGCGATGGATGCGGCATTCGCGTCAACCGCCTCGGCCGAAAGCCGGACAAGACGCGGATCGCCAGTGGTCCCCGAGGTCGATAGCAACAAGCGCAAATCAGGATGCAGATCGGCGGGGCCTGCCTCGGTTGGCGTGACCACGCATTGATCGCCTGACATGCCAAGGACAACGTTGGGTTTGTACCGGCAGGCAATATCTGTATCGGGCTGGCTGGCGCCCGGTGCGACAAGGATCACCGGATGCCCGCCGCTCAGCGCGCCAAGATATGCCGCAATGACCGGGACACGCGGGGTGATTTCAACGCTGACAAGAAGCCGCCCGCCCTGGCCTTTGGCCATGTGGTCAAACCGTTCGCGCCAATCCCTTACGGCGGTGGCAAGGTTGCGATAAGTCACATCGCCCAATTGCGGATCAAAAAACGCGACGGCGTCGCCACGGGGGCCAAAGGCATCTATAAAATTCATTCAGTTTCTCGGTACGAGCGTACCCCCAAGAAACGGCCATATTGGCGTCTTGCTGCCTCGTCAACTTCACCGGACACACGGCCTATCTTTTGCAAAAATTGTTTCCGCAGAGGCGAAGATCTTCGCCAACCAGCGGGATTTGGCTTGCCGGTGGATCAAGTTTCTTCGGGGCGATCTGTCAGATCCGGCGCTGCAAAAGCTGCAACGCATTCTCGAATAGCACCACACTTTCACCGGCCCGTGCGGCAAGTTGCGCGCCTTCAAGAAGCGCCAAGGTCGCTGCGGCCTCTTCTTGCGGATCAACGACGCCCGCGATTGTGCGGTCACTTTGGCCGGTCACGAATACCATCTTGATCCAGTCGATCACCGTCTGGCGAAAATGATCGATCTCCACGATCACCTCGGCGGGCAGGCTTTCACGACTGGCAGAGAAGGATACACACAGGCACAGGCTTTTGCCGCCTTGCAGGGCATCGCGGTAAAGACCGATCAACGCCCCAAGCCGCGCCGCACCTGTGGGATGAGACCGCTCAATATCCGCGCAGGCCGCCTCAATACCCGCGCGGTATCGCCGCATCAGCGCCATGGAAAGTGCGGCCTTGGTTGCGAAGTGATGGTGAATACTGGCCTTCCGGATCCCGACATCCTTGGCAAGATCGGCATAGCTGAATCCGTCAAACCCACGCGTTCGTGCGGCTTGTTCGGCGGAATCAAGAAGGGCTGTTCTGGTGTCCGTTGTCATCCGCTGTCTATCCTTCAATTGCGCAAGGTCTGTAAGGCATTTGCAGCGGCTTCCAATGCCCCTTCAAGGTAACCGCCGAACTGCACAGCGACTTCGCTGCCGCCAAAAAGCAGCGCGCCATCCCACGGATCATGCATGGCTTGGGGCAGGCCGTATTGCGGATGCGCATAGGCCGGGGTCCGGTCCAGCGATGTCGCGGTGTTGGGATCAAAGGCCCAGTCCTTGATATAAAGCGCGCGTGGATGCGCCGCTTTTGGCCCGAACAGACGCACAAGCTGGCGCTGGGAATGGCCGCGCAACAGCGCCTCGTCTTTACGTGATTGTGGCGGCACGCCGATAAAACCAAACAGCGCATATGGCCCGCCCGCAGCCGGGGAAGCATCGTGGATTTCAACCATCGGGCCAAGGCGGCTCATCCCATCGCCGGACAGGCCTGCTTGCCGCCAAAAAGGCGTGTCGTAGACGGCAACAAGCTTGGCCTGACCCGCCATCCAGGTCGCGGTACCGCGCATCGCTTGTACTGCGTCATCGGGTAGTGCGGGGCGAAAGCTGATCTGCTCTGCCGCCAAGCGCGGAGGCAATGCAAGCACGACGCGCCGCGCGACGATGCTTTCGCCATTCCGGCAAACGGCAATGACACCCGCGTCAGTCCTTTCGAGCGTAGCTACGGCAACGCCCAAACGCTTGCGTTCGTTCGGCAAGGCATCGGCCAGCGCGCCTGTCAAAGCACCCATCCCGCCTTGCAAACGGTAAGATCCTTGCATGGAAGCATAGCCCCGCCCGCGTTGCACCTGACCCTCTTCATCCTCAAATATCACATCACCCATGTCGTGCTGATCAAACCGCACCAGCCCCAATCGCTTGGTCAGCGCTTCCATCCGGGGCTGGCCGGGCCAAAACCAGGTTGGGCCCATATCATAATAACCGCCCTTCAGGTTTTCCGTCTTGATCCGCCCGCCAAACCGGCTGCGCGATTCCAACAGCAAGAAGTCTTGCCCGGCGGCGTGAAGCCCCTGGGCCAAACCAAGGCCTGCAAGCCCGCCGCCAATAATCAAGACATCGGTCTTCACTCAAAACCCTTCGGCAACAAGCATCAGGGGTTTTTGGACCGTCGTCATACGACTGGCGGCTTGGCATATGGCAGATGGCCAGTCTTCATCCAGACTTTGGCCCCATGCGCGCCCGCAACCGCCATCAAGGGCTGACCATCGGGCAACCGTAGCCAAGAGCCTTTTTGCAAATCATCACCACCCTCAGTGATGGCACCGTCAATCACCAAGACCTCAATCCCACCTGTATCGGTAACTTCCAGGATCGCACCCGCTTCAAGATCCCGGTAACTGACGGTTTCACGATCATCGCTGTGCAAGATTGCGGTGGCGATGCCGTTCGTAGGCGCGCCCAATTCGTCTGCCATGGTTTTGCGAAACTGATTGCGGTCGTTCATATCGAACTGCCACAGCTTTACGAAGATCGTACAACCCGGTTCCGATCCGGGTGTGTGGCTTGTTGTCGGTGGGTTGCGCACATAGGTTCCGGCCGGAAAATCACCGTGTTCATCCTGAAAAACACCTTCGAGCACGATGAATTCTTCACCCCCGCTGTGGGTATGGGCAGAGAAATGGCTTTTGGGCGCATAGCGCACGATGGTCGTGGCGCGCGCAACCTCACCCCCGATCCTGTCAAGCATGCGCCGGTCTACCCCCGGCATCGGCGAGGCTTGCCACGCAAGCTGGTCGGAATGAACGATCACACGTTCGCAAAAGTCTGCGTTCAGCTCCATCAAGGCAAATCCTTCCTAACCAGAGGGGTGCTGCGACCGTCTGTTATCAACAAACGTCACCGCCAAAATCAGCCCCCCCCTCTGTATACCTACCAATAGGTAGGGAGTTAGGCAACACCTACCCTAAAGGCCTTCAGGTCTGCGGCTAAACCGTGCCGCCAAGGCTGCCTTCAAGCGTCGCAAGCTCTTGCCCGCCGGCCATCAGATCTTGCAATTCTTCTGCGGTAATCTCTCCGCGCTGCGCGGTGCCATGGGTTTGGCCACGGTTCAGCACGGTAAAGCGATCACCCACGGCCATCGCGTGGCGCACATTGTGCGTGATGAAAACAACCGCAACGCCTTGTTTTCGAACCTTGGCGATGGTCGCCAGAACATTCGCCGTCTGACGAACCCCAAGCGCGCTGGTCGGTTCGTCCAGGATCAAGACCTTGGCACCAAAATGCACGGCACGCGCGATGGCCACTGTCTGACGCTCACCGCCCGACAAGGTGCCCACCGCCTGATCCGGGCCGCGAAGGTTGATACCCATCTTCTGCATCTCTTCCATGGTGACCCTGTTGGCCATTTCATGATCGAAGAACCGAAACGGCCCGACCTTCTTCACCGGCTCATTGCCCATGAAGAAATTGCGGCTGACGCTCATCAGCGGAATCATCGCCAGATGCTGGTGAACCGTTGCAATCCCGGCCCCGATCGCATCGCGCGGGTTATCAAAATGCATCGGTTTGCCATCGAAAAGGATCTCGCCTTTGGTCGGTTTATGAACACCAGACATCGTCTTGATGAACGTGGACTTTCCGGCACCATTGTCGCCCAAAAGGCAATGGCATTCCCCGGCAAAGACATCCACCGAAACCCCGGCCAATGCGATGACGGCACCAAAGTGCTTTTCGATATTCTTCATCTGAATGATAGGGGCGTTTGCATTGGTCATATCAACGCTCTCCGGTAATGATGCGGCGGATATAGGTGTTAAGGATCACTGCAAAGAGCAGGATCAGCCCAAGGAACACCCGGAACAACGAACTTTCGACACCGGCAAAAAACAAACCTTGCTGAACGACCCCGAAGATCAGCGCGCCAAGCGCCGCACCCAAGACCGAGCCATAACCACCTGTCAACAAGGCACCACCGATCACCACCGCAATGATGGCCTCAAACTCTTTCAACTGGCCACGATCCGCACCAGCGGATCCAAATTCCATCACCTGACAGGTCGCGAATACCACGGCGCAAAATGCGGTCAGCATGAACATCAGGATTTTCACCTTGTTCACCGGAACACCTGAATTGCGCGCCGCTTCAGGATCGCCACCTGACGCGAAGATCCAGTTACCAAACTTGGTCCGGGTCAAAAGGATATGCCCAAAGATGATCAGCGCAATGGCCCAGATGATAAGCATCGGGATACCGTCGACGACCGGCTGGCCTGCACGGCTACCCCGGTCAAACGTGGCGATCAATCCCATCTCGCCCAGCCAGAGAAAGAACCCGGTCAAGATCTTGCCACCAAAAAGGGCTGCAAGCGGATCCCCTTGCGAAACCTCGACAATGCCGCCGATGATTGTCTTGCGCTCGATCACCTGCGGCAAAAAGATCGTGAAGCCGCGCAAGATGAACAAGGATGCAAGCGTCACAATAAAACTTGGCAGGCCGGTGCGAACCACAATGAACCCGTTGACCGCGCCCACGGCTATACACATGGCAAATGTCACCAAAATCGCGATCCACGCAGGCCAACCAAGCGTGACCGAGAAGATTGCGATCATCATGCCGGCAAAGCCGATCATCGAGCCGACCGACAAGTCGAACTCGCCCGCGATCATCAAAAGGCATGCGCCGACGGCAATGATCATGAATTGTGCAGATACGATCGACCAGTTTATCACGCCCTGACTGCTGAACATACCACTGTCAAAAGCGAACAGACCGAAGAAGGTGAAAACCGCGATCGTGCCGACGATACCCCCCAATTCCGGGCGGATTAGTGCCTTTCGAAACGCAGAGGTTTTCTTAATGCGTTCATCGATTTCAGGTGCGGAACTAGTCGCTTCGCGCATGCGCGGCCCCCTTTGCGATATCGTGAATTTAATCAAGATCGTGTTGGATTGGGCGCCCGAAATGCCGGGCGCCCATATGGAAAGCCCCTAGCGATATTCGCCCGCGAACTCTTCGATTTTACCCAGACCATCGGCAGTAATGAAACCGGGGCCAGAGTTGATGTTGTTGCCCGGCAAGACGCCGTAGCGGTGATAGTTGGTCATCACAACCACCGGCAGATAGGCCTGCAAGAACGGTTGTTGGTCGATGCCCCACTTGATCGTGCCATCCTTGATCGCCTGAACGATGTCGCCACCCAGATCGAAGGTGCCAAAATAGATATCGCCTGCCATCCCGTTTTCTTGCAGCGCCTGAATAGTCGGATCTGCCGAAACCGGGCCAAGTGTCAGCACGGCGTCCGTGTCAGGATTTGCCGAGAGATAGGCCAACACGCGGTTCTTGACCTCGGCAGGGTCTTGGCCTGCGTCAATCATCTGACTGCCCAACTCAATACCCAGACCGTCGGCAAACCCTTGGCAGCGCTCTTGCGAGGAAGGTTGAACGATGTAGTGGTTCACGCAAAGGAAGGAACCGATGCCATCACCTTTGGCCCGCAGACCGGCAGCATAGCCAGCGTCATACTCGGGCTGACCAACATACATCAACGCACCAAGTTCGCGCGCCTGTTCGGGCGTGCCGGTATTCATGATGATCACATCAATACCGGAATCTATCGCGGCCTTGATTGGCCCTGAAAGAATGTCCGGGTCAGCCAGCGTGGTGATGATCCCGTTCGGGTTGGAGGCTGCGGCCTGGTCTATGATCCGCGCCATATCAGCCAGATCACCGCTGGGTGGGTTTCTATACTCCACTTCTACGCCCATCTGCTCACCCGCCAAGGCAATGCCGTTCTTGATCGTGTTCCACCAGCTATCGCTGTCCGGCGCATGGCTGACAAGGACATATCTCTCGCCCTCGGCCGCAGCACTTGTCGCGGCCACAAGCGGGGTGGCGGCAACCGCCGTTACCAGCACGATTCTCTTCAAAAGTGATGTCATGATTTCCTCCCAGTTTTCGCTATATCAGTTGCGAAAGCGCGGTTCCTCGCCGCCTCTCCCCGTGCAGGTTAAACATGTTTGAGGAATTTTTGCAACCGATTGCAAAAATGATTGATCGTTTTCATAATGCGTTTAGGCAACGAACCCGCTAAGCATGGGTTCCACAGGGCTCAAGGGTTTCGATTTCATGGCGGTAACATTGAAAGAGGTTGCAAAGCTTGCCGGGGTTTCC
>JBAUHP010000030.1:0-5608 GCA_049680345.1 Albidovulum sp.
TGCCCCGCATCGGGGCTGATTTTCCGCTGAACCGGGGGTAGGATGGCCTATACACTTGGCGTCGATATCGGCACGTTTGAATCAAAGGGGGTTTTGGTCGATGCGGCTGGCCGTATCGTAGCGCAAGCCGCGCGACCGCATCAGATGATCGTGCCGCACCCCGGCTGGGCCGAACATCGGGCCGAGGAAGATTGGTGGGGCGACTTTACCTTCATTGCCAAAGATTTGCTCGCGAAGTCTCAGGTTGACCCAAAGGAAATCAAGGCCATTGCCACCTCGGCCATCGGTCCTTGCATGTTGCCGCTTGATGCAGCCGGCAACCCCTTGATGAACGGCATTCTTTACGGCGTTGATACCCGTGCCCATGCCGAGATTGCCGATCTTGATGATCGGATCGGTGCCGACACGATACTAAAGCGTTGCGGCAATACGCTGACGTCGCAATCGGTCGGGCCGAAAATCCTGTGGCTGCGGCGCAACCGCCCAGAGATCTGGAAAAATACCGCAAAAATAGTTACTTCCACCACTTACCTGACCTTCCGCCTTACCGGCGAATATGCGATCGACCATTATACCGCCTCCAGTTTTTCGCCGCTTTACGACATCGCGCGCCAAGACTGGTGCTTTGACCTTGCTGATATCTGCGCGCCCGAAGCGTTGCCGCGTCTTTTGTGGTCAACCCAGATTGCGGGCCATGTCACCGCGCGCGCCGCCGCCGAGACCGGCCTTGCCATTGGCACGCCCGTCACATGCGGCACGATTGATGCGGCGGCAGAGGCGGTCAGCGTCGGCGCGGCTGCGCCGGGCGACATGATGATGATGTATGGCTCTACGATTTTCATTATCTTGATCACGCCCAAACGCCTGTCGGACCCACGGCTTTGGCACGCGCCGTGGCTTTACCCGGGCAGCCATGCGGCAATGGCCGGGCTTGCGACCTCTGGCACGCTGACCCATTGGTTTCGCGATCAATTCGCCCGCGATCTGCCCAAAGACCACGCCTTTGCCACTCTCGCGGCCGAGGCCGAAACTTCGCCTCCCGGTGCCAAGGGATTGATCTGCTTGCCGTATTTCTCGGGCGAACGCACGCCTTTGCACGATACCCATGCCAAAGGCGCCTTCTTTGGCCTCAACCTGACGCATGATCGCGGCGATATGTACCGCGCGGTTCTGGAAGGGATTGCAAGTGCGACACGCCATGTGACCGATACATTCGCCGCCGCAGGCAGCCCGCCCGCCCGCCTGTTGGCCGTGGGCGGCGGCACCAAGAACCAGCTTTGGCTTCAGGCCACGTCCGATCTGACCGGATGCGATCAGATCGTGGCCAAGATCACCAGTGGTGCCTCTTACGGTAATGCCTTCCTTGCGGCCCTTGCGATGGGCCGCGTGGTGCCAAGCGACATTGCGCAGTGGAATCCCGCCGCCAAAACCATCCGTGCCACCGAGGTTCCGGCCTACCAGCTCCAATACCCTTTGTTTCGCCGCCTTTACGAGCAGACGAAAGACATCGCCGCCCTCTTGGGGCCATGATCCCTGACCGCGTTTCTTGTCCGCCAGCCCGCCCGGCGTTAACCCCGCATTAACCATCTTGCGCAGATGCTATGGCCTGGCGTGTGGCGGCAATTGGGTTGCACATGAAATGGGAAAGCCGATGAATATCAATAGTTTTGCGGGCCGTTCATGCGTAAAGAACTTGGCCTGCCTTGGGTTTTTGACGCTGCTGGCCGCTTGCGGCGCCTCTCCGGCCCCGCAGTTTTTCGGCGCGACTCGAACCGAAGTGACGAAGGGCGGCATCAATTTCGTGGTGTTCCAAAAAGAGGATCATGCCGAGGTTGTTCGTTTGGGCTACCTCACGCGCGCGCAGCGGGCTCCGGTGCAAGGGCTGATGGCCGAAGCGGCCGAAGAGGCCACAGGCTGCGCTGTCAGGCCAGGCTCTATGGTGACCGGTCTGCCCGGCGATACCGGCGAGGCGCGTTTCAGCTTGGATTGTTAGGTTTTTGGGCCGCTAGATCAGAAAAGCGCGTAAGGCGGCCTCGAACTCACGCGGTTTTTCGGCGTGAAGCCAATGCCCGGCGCCGGGGATTTTTGCCATGATCGCGGCGGGGAACAATGCCTTGATGGTCGCGCGGTGCTCCGGGAGGACATAGTCGGAAAGGGTGCCGGTCAAAAACAGGCTTGGACCTTCAAACCGCCCCTGCGTATCGGGCCAGCCGGTGATGCGCGCCATCTCGGCGTCAAGCACATCAAGGTTCAACCGCCAGCGAGGTGGTATTGACTTAAGGTCAAGGGATTGCAGCAAGAAGGCGCGGGTCCCGTCTTCGGGTACGCTACCGGCCAGCAGCCGGTTCGCATCCAGCCGGCTGGTAAGGCCCATCAGATCCAACCCGCGCATCGCCGTGATCAGATGGTTGAGCGAATGATCGTAAGCGACCGGGGCGATGTCGGCGACAATGAGCCGGTTGACCAATTCCGGGTGAAGCAGTGCGAGCACCATCGCAGCCTTGCCGCCCATTGAATGGCCAAGCAGATCCATCTGCCGATGATCCGTGCCAATGACTGCCGCCAGATCGGCGGCCAGTGATGGATAATCGTGTATTTCCGACCAAAAGCTATCGCCGTGATTGCGCATATCGACCACGATTACGCGCCGGTCATCCGCCAAACGCCGCGCGATTGCCCCCCAGTTGCGCGCCGAGCCAAAGAGGCCATGCGCGATCAATAGCGGGGGCTTGTCGGAATCGTTGCCAAATGTCGTCAGGTTAAGCATGCACATTCCTAACTTCTGCCCTCGGGTCTTTCCAGCACGGATCGCTGCGGCTAAGCTGCTAAATGGGAGTGACATGAGTATTTCAGTGCAGCAAATGGCCGATCGCGTGGCCGAGTTGATGGAAGCGCGGCTGCGGATCAAGGGCGATAGCCTGAACGCCAAGCTAAGGCGCGGGCGACGGTTTTTGCCGCGCCGGGTTTTGACCGGGGCCCAGTATCTGGCGCAATCGGCGGAACAGGCCCAGGTGCCGCGCTTGCAATCGCAGCTGGATCCAGAGCAGATCGCCTTGGCCTATGATACTTGCGTGCGCTACCTCAAACCCCTGGGATCCGGCGCGCGGCGGCGCGCGCTTTTGCTGCAATTCGCAACCTCATTGGCGCTGACTTTGCTGGTCACGACCGGGCTTTTGATCGGCGTGTTGATTTGGCGCGGATATATCTGAGCGGCGCGTTGGCGGCCGTTGGGTGCGGGCAGCTTTCTTTTTGGAATGTGGCCGTTTCGGCTTTACAATCGGAATTTTGTTGATTTACGCACAAAAACGCGGCATATCAGCGATTGCGACGTTACCATTATCGACCACTGTCTCCGTCTACGGCCCAGTCTATCGATTCTGCACTGACAGCGCCAAGCCGCCGCATGTTGCGGGCGGATCAAGACAGGAGACTACACGATGGCCACTGGCTCCGTGAAATGGTTCAACGCCACCAAAGGCTTCGGCTTTATTGCCCCCGATGGCGGTTCAAAGGACGTTTTCGTTCACATCACCGCTCTTGAGCGCGCGGGTCTTCGCGAGTTGCAAGACGGTCAAAAGGTGACCTTCGATATCGAAGCTGGCCGTGATGGCCGCGAGTCGGCAACCAACCTCGCGCTGGCCTGATTTCAGGTCCTAACAGAATTTGGACGGGCAGGGTGAAAACCTTGCCCGTTTGCATTTCACGGCAGATTTCACAGTGAAAAATTTCGTAAATTATTGAAATTATTGTAGATTATATTTTCTGTTAACCAGATATTAAAGGTTTCACAGTCAAAGAAAGCGGCAGTTGCGTCAATGCAGGCGGGCCTGAACCAAAAAGCCCTCGACCGTTTCTTCGCCCAAGGCTTTGAGCGCCTCAAGCCGGTGCAACCCCTCTATCAGCACGAAATTCTCACCATCCGCCCGAACCCGGATCGGGGTTTGCTGACCCTCTTCCAATATGCTTTCGGCAAGCTGTGCAACCTTCGCCGCATCAAGCGTCTTGGCGCGTTTGGCAGGCACCCGGATACGGGCAATGGGGAAGGCGGTTTTGATCAGCATGGCGGCTTTCAGCTTGGGTCGGTGAAGCCTAGCACAATGCGAAGGGAGGGGAAGGGGCCTTGTCCCGGAAAGGCAATGGCGGCTTTTGCCCATAGCCTACATGCGATCACACGGGGTCGGGCGCTGCCCGGCGGCGCGCAGGCGCGCCTTGATTCCGGGCGAAGAGGCGTAAAGTCCTTTGATGGCCGGTCTGAGCCCGTTTTGCCAGAATTCTGCTTCGCAGCGAATGGCGGTTGCCGCAACTCAGCCCAAAACCTTCAATAGCCACTTGGGTTTGGAATGGGGTTTTTGGTAGCGTAAAACTATGAGAGTGTCACCCGCACCACAAACGAGGGTTTTTGGAACAGGCATCATGGGCTACAAGCCGCTTGATCTAGCCCGTGAGATTTATCTATTTTGGCCGTGACTTATGGACTATTTGAAAAACCCTATCTTCAATAAGAGGCGGATTTTGTTCCTTTCGAATTTAGACATCGAAGAAATCAAGCAACGTATAGCTAATTTCCGTGAGCGTGCGCGAAAGGGCATGCCTGAAACAGAGCTTGTAAATGAACTTACAGCCATATTTGGTGATCAATTTCAGTTTGGAACTGAACAGAGAAATTATACGACTGGAACACAGTTCTTTCGGGCAAGACCTATACCTAACGATGATACAAAAATCCCCTTAAAGACTATTTCCAAAGTTGGAGATGCTTGGGAGCCTCCTCGGGCTTTTGTGAAGATTCAAGGCCGTCTCAATGCTGCGGGCCAAAGCATATTGTATTGCTGTGCTAACGATCCAGATCTGGCAATTGACGAGGCGCGAGGAAGAAACAACAACCATGTTGCTGTAATTGTGTATCGCTCAACACGACCGATACAGGTTGCTGTGCTTGGAGATTACTCCAACTCTAACCTTGCAAAAGATGAGCTTTCACAGGTTTTCTATTCCTTTCTTGACGATGAATTTTCTAAATTTGTTTCTGAGGGGGATGAAGGAATATATACAATCACTCGCTCTGTTGCGGACACATACTTCACATATCCCGAACAGGATGCATGGTGTTATCGTTCAGTTCAATCACCCTCCAAATTTAACGTTGCTTTCTTGCCTGGAAGGCAATCATCTTGCATTGAGTTAACCGGCGTGATGATCTGCGATCTAAAGGCCTCTACTCTGGGTAATCTTTCGGTGAAGTTCGTGGTCGATTTTGACAAAATTACAGGTTTTGCTCGCTATCATCAAATTGGATCAGCTGAGCAAAAAAGAGTTTTTCCCGAGATCGGATAATGAGGAAGTGGGCCTTGTTTTAGTCTGCAAGACTATGTTCGCACTGAATACTGCAGGGCGTTCCGATGTCACATAAGGCACACAGCGGATATTAGATACGGTTCCAAAAACCACCGTTTTTGGAAGGCTGCCGAAAGCGGCCTTTGGCGCAGTCGCAGCGAAAGCTCACTTTGTCCCGCAAAGCTGACATATCCAAACCTCAAACCGCGCGCCCGGGCGGCGCGGGGTTTAGCTGCGGGTGCCGGAAAAGCGTTTTTGCCAGTCTTCGCGGTCT
>JBAUHP010000031.1:0-9539 GCA_049680345.1 Albidovulum sp.
CACATGTGACCAAGGCCTGATCGATGACGAATTCGCCAATCTCGGTTTCGACAAGGAACTTGCCGTCACGGGCCGACAAAAGCTTGCCGACCATATTGATGTTGCTGTCCTTACCGATAAGCCGCACTTCTTGCGCGAAACCTGGAACTGCCATAAGGCAGGCCGCCATGGTAATTGCGGTTGAGGTCGCCAGCATTCTTGCCTTGATCATTCCTAAACTCCTTACGTGTACCGTTCTGCTCATTCGTCTTAAGATCGTATTTCGTTAGTCAACAAACACTCGGGGATGGCGGCAATATGGCGAGTTCTGGAAAGAACTTACTAATATTGGTGAATTTTTGTGTTCGGGATGAAGGTAAATTATCATATTCAACCCTTGGGATATTAAAAGCTCCAGACACCCAAAACGCGAATGCCCGCAGCGCCAAAGGCGATACGGGCACCACATTCATTCGATTGGTCTGAATTATCCGATCCCGGCGACGAAACGCTCATAGAGGTTCGTGACATTGTCGCATTCGGTCAGCATCTTTTCGCTTTGTTCCGCATAGGTCTTGACCTGCTCCGGGCTCGGCATCGCCGTTGCGTGCAATTCTTCCGCAAGAGGAAGTATTTCATCCCAATGCGCCTTCACCGCCAACAATGCGTCTTTTGCATCCGCGCTCGGCGGCTCAACGATGGTAAGGTAATCAGATCCACCGGCGATCAGTAAATCGACAATCTTGCCGAACTTCTTGCAATTCTTGACAAATGCTTCGCTCTCATGCTCGACATTGTGGCCCAAAGCCACCAGCGCAAGCTCTTTCGTCATCTTCTGGGTAATCATCCGCTGACGCCCGGCCAGATCAATGGCCATCGCCAGGCTGGCATCTATATCGACGCCGCCATAGGCATCCTCGACACCCTTGACCACATGATGACAGGCATCTTCCAACGCTTCGTCAGAGCTTACGACCAGCTCGAAATGAGCGTCGTCCACTTCGCCACTTGCCAGAATTTCCTCAACGGCCGTGCGAACTGGCGCCCAGAGCGTTTCAACCTCGGTCACACGAATCTGAATGCCGACGATGCGTTCACGGGTAACGCCGGACGATCCTTCGCCCTTCATGAACCCAAGCAATATGTCGTTGATTTCATCATGCGCGCCCAGAAGCTGTTTTAAATCTTCTTCGCGATTCACGCCCAAACGAAGTAACGCGACGGCTTTCGCCGTACGTTCGGTGAGCATGCTCATCCGGTCCGCTTTATTTATACGGTGCGCGACCTGACCGGCGTCCATTGCAAGTGCCGCACCAATACCCGGCAACACAATTGAACCGCCCGTGGCGGCAAGCATAGTGAATAAGCGGCGGCGGCTTATATTAGTGTTCATCGCGCATAACCTCGATTGTTTTCATGGCCCGAAAAGCAAGGCCCGGGCATTTCATGGTTTAAAAATGACGAACACTAAGGTCATTATTTAATCATTTTTTGTTCATTTAGGTGGGAATTGTGGCAATATCCGCCTGCTAGGTGCGCCCGCTTTACCCAATACAACTTATTGGCTTTTTTGGGGAAGACTGGGCTTTTTGGGACCAGTCGCGCTTTATTATTGAACGGCTGGCTGATGCGGGCCTGAAACCCAGGCATCGGAACCACTGGCGACAGTTTCGATTACGCACCGGCCCAACCCATCGGCTAGATCACCCCAACAGAGGCACTAAACCGTCTTTGTAAAACCGGCGCGGTTCAATACCTGAAAGCCCTTGTTTCAAAAGGGGTCTCAAGATCTTCGAACAGGGCATGATACTGAGGATTGGTGGCGAGGGGGGGACTCGAACCCCCGACCCCGCGATTATGAGTCGCGTGCTCTAACCAGCTGAGCTACCTAGCCATCCGGTGTGCTGCCTAGTCAAACCCCCAAGGCAGGTCAAGAGGTGAATCGCCGAGGCCAGCACCGAAGCGGGTCTAGAGCTGATAATAGCTGCGATACCAGTCAACGAATTTCACCATGCCTTCGCGGATGTCGGTTTCGGGCTGAAAGCCCGTCAAGCGCTGCGACAGGCTGGCATCGGCCCAGGTTGCAACAACATCGCCCTTTTGCATCCCCATGAAATTCTTGACCGCGGCCTTGCCGGTTGCGGCCTCAATTGCTGCGATAAAATCACCCAATGCGACTTTCTCGCCATTGCCGATATTGACCACCCGCCAAGGTGCCACCGTCGAAAGGCTGTCACCCGGCGTGATCGCATCGGGGCTGGCGGGACGCTCCGGGACCGCATCAATCAACAGGCCGATCGCGCGCACCAGATCGGTGACATAGGTGAAATCGCGGTACATCTTGCCCTGCCCGTAGACATCAATCGTCTCGCCCGCCAAAATCGCCTTGGTGAATTTGAAAGGCGCCATATCGGGGCGCCCCCAAGGGCCGTAAACGGTGAAAAAGCGAAAACAGGTCGTGGGAAGCCCCCAAAGATGCGCCCAGGAATGGCTCAGCGCCTCGGTCGCCTTCTTGGTCGCGGCGTAAAGCGATACCTGGGTATCGGCTTTGTCCGTCTCGCGGTAGGGCATTTCCGTATTGGCACCGTAGACTGATGAGGTTGAGGCCAGCAAAAGATGTTTGACCCCACAATCGCGCGCCGCTTCCATCACATTGAACGTGCCCTCGATATTCGAGGTGAGGTAGCTGCGCGGAGCCTCGAGGCTATAGCGCACACCGGCTTGGGCGGCCAGATGCACCACCACATCGGGGCGAAACGCGGCCATGTCAGCCGCAATGCGCCCAGGCTCTTCCAGCATAGCTTCGGTGAAGGTAAAGCCCGGTTCGGCGTGCAAAAGCGCCAGCCGCGCTTGCTTCAGCGCCGGGTCGTAATAGGGGGTCATGCCATCAAAGCCGTGCACCTTATGGCCCTCGGCCAACAGCAATGCCGCCAGATGATAGCCGATGAACCCCGCCGCCCCGGTCACATAGATCCGTTGATTGCCCATCGCCTTTGCCTCGCGTGCTGTCTTAAGGTTGCATAGCGCCATATGCATCGTTGTCCAAGCCTGCGGCATAGCCAAATTGCCCCAGCCGCGCTAGGAACATGGTTATTAGGGGGGCCAAACAATGCCAATGATGCCAATGCCCGCAGCATTGACCCGCGATCTGGTGTTGATCGGCGGCGGCCATACCCATGCTTTGGTGCTGCGCATGTGGGGGATGGCCCCCCTGCCTGGCGTGCGGCTGACGCTGATCAGCCCTGATCCCTCAACCGCATATTCCGGTATGTTGCCCGGCCATATCGCCGGGCATTACCCGCGCGACGCCTTGCAGATCGATCTGGTCAGGCTCGCGCGGTTCGCCGGTGCGCGGCTGGTACTTGCCCGCGCCGAGGGGATTGACCGCGACAAGCGTCGCATCCTTGTCGAGGGCCGCGCGCCCATCGCCTATGATATTGCCTCGGTCGATATCGGCATCACCTCGGGCATGCCAGATATGCCCGGATTTACCGATCACGCCGTGCCCGCCAAACCGCTTGATACCTTCGCCGACCGCTGGGAGGCATTCATAGCCGAAGTCGCCCAAAATCGTGCGGCGCCCCAGGTGGCCATCATCGGCAGCGGGCTTGCCGGGGTCGAACTGGCCCTTGCCGCCGCATACCGCCTGGGCCCCGCAAGCCGCGTCGCGCTGATCGAGGCCGCCCGCCCGCTTGCAGAGGTTGGGAAAGGTGCGCGCGCCGCACTTTTGCACCATCTGGAACGGTTAGGTATCGCGCTAACACTTGGGGCCGCCGCTTCGGTATCGAACGAAGGCGTCACGTTGGAAAGCGGGCAAAAGGTGAAGGCGGCATTCGTCATCGGCTCGGCCGCAGCGCGCTCGCAAGATTGGCTGGCCGCGACCGGCCTTGCGCTTGAACGCGGGTTTTTGCGGGTGACACCGACGCTGCAAAGCGAAACTGATGCCGCGATCTTTGCTGCCGGTGATATCGTCCATATGGGGTTTGCGCCCCGCCCCAAGGCCGGGGTTTTTGCCGTTCGCCAAGCGCCGGTCTTGCTGCATAACCTGCGGATCGCACTTGGCAGCACCGGCCAGATGCGCGCCTTTCGCCCGCAAAAAGATTATCTCAAGCTGATCTCAACCGGGGCGCGGAATGCGGTCGCGGATAAATGGGGGCTTCCCCTCGACGGGCGCTGGCTTTGGCGCTGGAAAGACCATATCGACCGCAAGTTCATCGACCAATTCCACCATCTGCCGACCATGGCCGCCCCTGCCCAACCAAAGGGCCACGAAGCGCCCGACAAACCACTTTGTGGCGGCTGCGGTGCCAAGATCGGGCGGCCCGCACTTTTGGCCGCCCTTGATCGGCTGCCCGCCGCCCGCCGCGCCGATGTTGTGCAAGGGGCGGGCGATGATGCCGCGATTTTGCGCCACGGGGCCGGGTTTCAGGTGATCACCACGGATCATCTGCGCGGTTTTTGTGACGACCCATGGCTTATGGCCCGCATCACCGCGATCCACGCGCTTGGCGATGTGTGGTCCATGGGCGCTTCCCCGCAAACCGCCCTTGCCCAGATCACCTTGCCCTTGATGGACGAACGCCAGCAAACCGAAACCATGCGCGAAATCATGCAGGCCGCAGCCGAGGTGTTTGGCCCCGAAGGCGCCGATATCGTCGGCGGGCACAGCAGTATGGGGGCCGAGTTTTCGATCGGCTTCACCGTCACCGGCCTGTCCGACCATCTGCCCACCGGCCATGGCGGTGCCAAGGCAGGTGACCGGTTGATCTTGACCAAGGCCATAGGCACCGGGGTGATTTTGGCCGCCGAAATGCAAGGTCTGGCCACCGGCTCCGTGGTCGCCCATGCCTTGCGCGCGATGTCGCGCCCGCAAGGCGATGCCGCGCGCGCGCTCGCCCCTCATACCCATGCCATGACCGATGTCACCGGATTTGGCCTTGCAGGGCATCTCTTGACAATCTTGCAAGCCTCAGACCTGTCCGCCCGGCTTGACCTTAGCGCAATCCCCATATTGCCCGGGGCCGAGGCTCTGGCCGCCGCAGGCCATGGCTCAAGCCTTTTGCCCGCCAATCTTCAGGCCCGCGCCTTGATGGTTTATGACGACCACCCAAGGGCTGAATTGTTGTTTGATCCCCAGACCGCAGGCGGGCTCTTGGCCGCCGTCCCTGCCGATATTGCGGATGATCTTTTGGCAAATCTGATCGGCATTGGTGAAACCGCCGCCATCATCGGCACGCTTGGCGAAGGCCCAGCCTGCATCACTGTGACCCTCTAGGGCCTTGCCATTCCGGACAGATGCGCGGTCAACCGGTCGGCCAAGACCTGCAAGGCCTCTGGCGCAAGGCTCTCAGTTTCAAAGGCGGTATCAACGGCCGTAGACCGGGCGCGGTGTTTTTCATAGCGCTGGTCGTAGTGATCACGCATCAGTGCTTCGGCCAGATCAACGAAGGCTCCGGATTGGGCCATTGCCACCCATTGACCGATACGCTCTGCCGGATGGGCATGGCGCAAGGCTTGCACCACATCCATCAACCGCTGCCTGTCCTCGGTCAGATCCACATAGGCGCGGGCAAGATACTCGGCGCGCGCCGCCAAGGGCGCTGCAATCCGCAGACGCGGTGCGGCCTTCATCGCCGCCCAGATCTGCTTGGGCAAAGTCAGATTTCCGATACGAGAGCTTTCGGCCTCAATCACCACCGGGCAAGCGGGATCAAGCGTTGCCAAGGCCATGGCCAATCGCCCCTCAAACGCCTTTTGGCTGGGCTGCCCTTCCGCGCGGTGCCCGAAAAGTGAGCCGCGATGATGCGCCAGCCCCTCAAGATCAATGGTCTGCACACCACGCACCGCCAAAAGGCCAAGAATATCGGTCTTGGCCGTGCCGGTATTGCCATCAAGCACAACCACCGGTGCTGCCACTGGCCGCTCACCCAGCTCTGCCACCACAAGCGCACGCCAAGATTTGTAGCCGCCCTCGACCAACTCGGCGCGCCAGCCAACCTGCTGCAGGATCGACGCGAATGACCCCGACCTTTGCCCGCCGCGCCAGCAATAGACCAATGGCCGCCAGCCGCCGGGTTTGTCGGCCAATTTCCCTTCCAGATGCAAAGCCGCATTTCGCGCCACAAGGGCCGCACCTTGCTTGCGTGCCAAAAAGGCTGATTGCTGCTTGTAAATCGTGCCGATACGCGCGCGTTCTTCGTTATCAAGCACCGGCAAATTGACGGCCCCCGGCAAATGGTCTTCGCTGTATTCCGCGGGTGATCGCACGTCGATCACCGTGTCAAAGCCAAGACCGGACAATTGGGTCAACGATGTTAGGGTCAGCGCCATGAAAAGGCTCTTATCCGCTCCGGTCGCGCTCAGGAAGGGCCAGTGGTCGCGATTTTGCGATAATCACCCAGATGGGTGGCCAGTGCTGCGGGGGCTTTGGGCGGCGCCAGATCGACGCAAAGCAGGGCCATGTCTTTGCCCGCCTGCCCCAGCATCACACCATCTTGCCCTACCACCAGCGATCCACCGCAATACGCCAGATCGCCCTCTGTTCCACAAAGATTGGCATAGGCAATGGCGACACCATGGGTCACGGCCATTGCGGGCACGATGGCATCCATCACATAGGTATAGGGTTCCATATTCGCGGTCGGCACTAGAATGAGCTGCACACCCCGCAAGGCAAGTTCCCGGATATGCCCTGCGAATTCAACATCATAACAAATCAATATCGCCGTGCGGTAGCCTGCCAGATCAAAGATCGCATAGCCATCACCCGGCGTGAAAAGACCCGCCTCGCGCGCACCGTAAAGCTGGATTTTGCGGTAATGGGCCAGCACCTTGCCGTCCGCGCCAATCGTCACGGCCGCGTTGAAGATGCGCGCGCCATCGCGTTCGGCAAAGCCAATCGTCAGCCCACAGCCCGCTGCCCGCGCCATACTGCACAAACGCGCCCCCCATGCGCCATCACCGGGTTGGGCCTGCGCCGCGATCTGGTCACTGTTATAGCCCGGCAAGAACAGCTCCGGCATCACAACCATATCGGCACCGGCGGCGGCTGCAGTCCGCAAGGCCCCCTCAACCGCGTCAAAAGCCGCCGCCTCTTCACCCGCAGGTGAAGCGCATTGCGCAAGTGCAAGGCGCATACCAGCCCTCAATAAACAATAACCTCTGCGCCCATCTGGACGCGCTGGTAAAGATCCATGACATGGGCGTTAACCATACGGATGCAGCCGTTTGACACTGACTTGCCGATCGAATTTGGCTCTGTCGTGCCGTGAATACGCACCGCCGTATCGCGCCCATCTCGATAAAGGTAAATCCCCCGCGCGCCCAAGGGGTTCTTTGGCCCCCCCTCCATGCCGTTTTCAGCGTATTTCGCATAGGCTTTGGGGTTGCGTTCTACCATTTCCGGTGTCGGTTTCCAGCTTGGCCATTCGACCTTCCTGCCGATCTCGGCCCGGCCTCGGAAGGTCAACCCCTCCTTGCCGACCGCGACACCATAGCGGATTGCCTTTCCAGGCTTGGTGATGAAGTAAAGGTAGTGTTTCGATGACAAGATGATGATCGTGCCGGGCACAAAATCGCGTTTCACCGAAACCTCAACCGGATAAAGGTCGGGCGCAATACTCAAGCCCGCCAAGGGTGCCTCGGCACTGCCAAGGGTTTCGACCGCCAGCGGCAGATTGGGCGGCAACGCGGCCCGCGCGGTTTGTGCGGCCATCACCGGCCCTGCAAGCGCCATACCACCGAATGCGGCTGCCAGCCCGATAACCTCGCGACGCCCAATCATCATACCCTCCAAATCCTTCACTACTGATCGCATTCTTGGAACTTTAGCACAGTAATTCGTAAAAACCCGACATTGAAATGGCAATAAGGCGAATATAGTCGGGTATAAAGAGGCTGGCATACACCCTCGATTGGTGGTTGAAGCGCCTCAGATCAGTGACCATTTGACATAAGTGCATGAAAGGTTCGCCGATGCCCCAAAACGCCACATATGTGATTGATGGCATGACCTGCGCCGCCTGCGCAGGCCGGGTGGCGCGCAGCTTGCAAGCTCTGCCCGGTGTGACGGCGGCAGACGTCAACCTGATGTCCGGCAAGGCGCATCTCAGTTTTGCAAATATCCCCGATGTGGGGGCCGTGGCCGCCGCTTTGGACAAGGCCGGATATCCCATGGCAACGGATGACGCGCGGCTAAGCGTGGCCGGGATGAGCTGTGCGTCTTGTGTGGGCCGGGTGGAACGCGCGCTTTTGGCCGCCCCCGGCGTGGTGTCGGCGAATGTCAATCTTGCCACCCAAGAGGCCACGATCCGCTACGCGCTTGGCGCAACGTCTCCGGACGAGCTGGCAACCACCCTGACCAAGGCGGGCTATGCGGCCCATCCCCGGCGCGACGAAAAACCCGACCCAAAGATCGACCGCCAGGGCGCTGAGACCGCCCAGCTGCGGCAACGCTTCCTTCTTGCCGCAACCCTGACCCTGCCGGTGGTGACTTTGGCGATGGGCGCCCATGCTTGGCCCGCCTTTCACCACTGGCAAATGGCCAATCTTGGCCCACAAGGCTCGGCCATCCTCCAGTCCTTGCTGACTGCCGCAGTACTTTTGGGGCCGGGGCGGGTGTTCTTGACCCACGGCATCCCCGCCCTTTTGCGCGGCGCGCCCGAGATGAATTCCTTGGTGGCGCTTGGCGCACTTTCCGCCTTCTTCTATTCGGCCATCGCCACCTATGCGCCCCAGCTTTTGCCCGAGGCCGCGCGCGCAGTTTATTATGAGGCGGCAGCCAGCATCGTCACCTTGATCTTGCTGGGCCGTATGCTTGAAGCACGCGCCAAGGGCCGCGCCAGTGCTGCGATCGGGCGACTGGCCAAGCTGCAACCCACCACCGCCACGGTCTTGCGCGCCACTGGCCCCGCGCTGGTTCCGGTAGCAGACCTGCGCCGCGGGGATGAGGTGCTTTTGCATCCCGGTGAAAAGGTCGCGGTCGATGGGATTGTCGCCACCGGTCACAGCTTTGTCGATGAAAGCATGCTCACCGGCGAATCCGTGCCGGTTGAAAAGGCCGAAGGGGCCGCCGTTTCGGGTGGCACGGTGAACGGCACCGGCAGTCTGACCTATCGGGTCACGGCCACCGGTGGCGATACCGTCTTGTCGCAGATCATCCGACTGGTCGAGGATGCGCAATCCACCAAGCTGCCGGTGCAAGCGCTGGTTGACCGTATCACCTTGTGGTTCGTGCCGGTGGTTATGGCACTGGCGCTGGCAACCGCGGTCTTGTGGTATTTTATCGGGCCGGAACCGGCGATTTCCCATGCGCTGGTCGCGGGTATTTCGGTGCTGATCATCGCATGTCCTTGCGCCATGGGCCTTGCCACCCCGGTTTCGGTTCTGGTCGGCTCGGGCCGCGCGGCAGAGCTTGGGGTGCTGTTTCGCCGGGGGGATGCGCTTCAAAATCTGGCGGCCACAACAATCGTGGCTTTTGACAAGACCGGCACACTTACCCTTGGCCAGCCGCGTCTGACCGATATCTGGCCCGCACCCGGCGTTGATCCCAACCACGCCCT
>JBAUHP010000032.1:0-2961 GCA_049680345.1 Albidovulum sp.
GACCCGCCATACGCAGCCCGCGCGCCATGCCGCGCGCGGCGGCGGCAAAGACCGCGCCTGTCTCGGGGTTGGCATGAATGTTGGTCTCTAACCGCCCATCACCCGAAAGGCTCAGGCCCACGCGCGCTGAATGATCGGAATGCAAGAAAAGCTGCGACACGATCAGGCGCCGCGCCAAGGCGCGCCAAAGCGGCGCCGAGCCCGGAAGCCGGTGGCCATAGCTTGCGATCAGATCCCGCGCAAAAAACTCATTCCACGTATAGATCTGGCTGTGGACCAGAAAGGGCGAGACGGCGCTGTCGGCAAGCTCCACAAACGCCTGGGGCAAGGTGTGGAACGGGCCTTGATCGGGGCGGCGCGGACTGCGCCATGTGTGAATGCTGGGCAAAAACCCGTGCTGGCTGTCGCGCAGCATCAAGCCCTTGCGGGCGGGTTGAGAGGCCAGAAGGATGCGCGCCGTTTCAAGTACGCCTGCGGCGATAAAGACGCGGGCCCCCGATAGGGTCTGCCCCCCCGCAAGGCTAAGGGTGACGCCGTTTGCGGTTTCGGTAAAGGTGGTGACCACGGCCCCGGGGCGGTAGGAAAACCCCGGATGCTGGCGCAACGTGGCGATAGCGTCGCCCGCCCGCCAGATCAGGCCCCAGGGGCAGCCGTGCAAGCACATGCCGCAGGCTTTGCAGCCCGGACCCACGGCCTGGCGCGATTGGCCCGCCGTTATGCCAAACCCGGCCAGACGGTTCTTGGTGCGCGCCAGTCGGTCCAATAAGATCCCGGCCTGTGGGCTTGGGCCAAGGCCGGTTCGGCCTGCCATTGGCAGGGCGGGGAACAGCTGTTGTAGTTCGTCTTCGCGCCCGCTTACCGGCATGAATTCGGTAATGGCGCGGTAATGGGGGGCCAGATCGGCCTGGGAAATCGGCCAGCCCGCCATATCGCTTGCGGTATAGGGCAGCAGGGCAGAGCCCCAAAGGTTGGAAAGCCCGCCGACCGCGCGCGATGCCCGCAGGGCAAGGGCGGTGTCCGCCTCGGCGAATGTCGCCCCGGCTGCCTCTACCGCGAAGTCTGAACCGAAGCGGCGTACTTGCCCCGGCGGCGTGTCAAATTGCGGCGCTTGCCATGCGGCGCGTTCGGCATCTTGCCACTGGGCGGGCGGGCGCGCAGCCAAGGCGTTTTGGGCATCGACGCGGCTTGGCTCAAGCACCTTGCCGCCGTCAAGCATCACCACCTGCCGTCCGCGCGCCAACAGCGCTGTTGCGACGGCCACACCGGAGGGGCCAGAGCCGATGACAAGATCGGTCATCCTAGGGCCTGTGCAAAACGTAAAGACCGCCGTCGCCCAATGTGCCGGGGAAATAGCTTTCTTCGGTCAGCGTCTGGCTGTCGCGATCCGCGCTTAGGCTTGGCAAGGCGCGAAAGCTGCGGTCGGGGAAAATCACGATCACGGTGATCGGGCCGGGCTGGGCCATGGCGGCGCGGTATTCATCATCGCTGAAGATCATCGGCCAATCCGCGTTGAAATGCTGCATCAAGAAGTCGTTGTCCGGTGCAATGGTCAACAAACGCCCACCGGGGGTGCGGGTTGCCTCGGCATGGGCGAAGGCAGCGGCAAGGTCTTGTTTGGGCGCTGAATAGTTGCGCAGCGCCATGGTGGCCGAGATCAACGCCATCGCCACCAAAGCCATGGGGAAAAGCGCCGCGCCCGCGCGTGCGCCGATGATCCGCGCCATGATCATGCAACAAAGCTGCACGCCCAGCACGATCAGCAAAAGCAAGAAGGGGATGTCGATGAAGAAAAACCGGGGCCAGACGCGCATGCCGACAAGCATAAGAAGGCCCGCGGTCAAAACGATATTGGCCAAGGTGATCGGCGCAAACAGCGGCGCAGATTTGCGCAAGGCGAAGGCCCCAAGGCACGACAGCGCCACCACCAGCAACCCCACAACCGCCACCAGCGGCCCGGCTTGCCCAACGCCCGAGCGGATCGCCTCATAAGCCGTCCAAAGCGGGTTTTGATATTCTTGCATCACGTCGCCTGCCGAGGTTTCGGCAACCCCCGATACATCGGCCAAGAGGCTGGGCAAGACCGGCAGGTAAAGCAAAACCGTCAGCACGCCGCCGACCGCGAAGCCGATAAACGGCAAGGTCACCACGGCGCGGGCCAAGCTGCCTTGCACCGCGCGAATGGCAAGGATGGCAAGCCAGGCCAGACCGAGGGTTGCAAAGAAAAACGCAGCCGTCAGATGGGTGAAGACCGCCGCCGCCAGCACGGCACCAAAGCCAAGCCATGTTTTTTGCTGGCCGGATTTCAGGCCGCGCAAGAAAAGCAAAAGCCCCAAGGTGCAAAAGAACGCAAGGCCGGTATAGCCGCGCGCGTTTTGTGAAAACCAGATGTGATGGTAGGACAGCGCCATCAGCAAGGCGGTGGCATGGGCAGGCAAGGCACCGGCTATTTCGCGCGCCAGAACCCACATCGCGGCAATCGAGGCCAGCCCGAGGGCCAGCGCGGGCAGGCGCAGCGCCCAGGGGGCATCGCCAAAGACGGCCATGACCACCTTGGCGATGATATTGTGAAGGTAGTGGTGGTTCTTCGAATAGCTTTGCAGCACATCGCCCCAACCCATGCGCAGATGGGTTTCATAGGTCATGATCTCATCCCACCAGAGCGGGGCGTTCAGCGAGACCAGCCGAAAGCCGAGCGCCAGAAGCAAGATCACGACCAGCCAGAAGGTGTCGGGGATGGGCCTTACCGCCGGCGCATTTCGGGCATCGGTATCATTGTCTTTGCGCGCCAGAAGCGCCGGGGGCACGGGGTCGCTGACCATCAGGCCGCCCCCGCACCGCTCTTTTCGGTGATGACGTCACTGATGATTTCCGACAAACCGCGCCGGGGGCGAAACCCGATGGTGCGCTGCAATTTCGAGACATCGGGCAGGCGGCGGGCCATATCTTCAAATCCAACCGGAT
>JBAUHP010000033.1:0-11836 GCA_049680345.1 Albidovulum sp.
ACGGATAAAGTCATCCAGCGCCGCCGTTGTAACACCGGGCATCACCAATGCCGCCACCCGGTCAAGGATTTCGGCAGCCAGCCGTCCGGCGCGGCGCATACCGGCGAAATCGGCGTCTTCATATATACGGATGCCGTCTTTGGTCAGACGGCCACGCGTTTCATCCACGGGTGGACCTCATTTACAATTCGCCGCTTAGATAATGAAGAAATCCGCGCTTGGCCAGAGGCCGGGCTTTTCCACTGCACCGCTGCGGCCTATAGATAAGAAATCACCGCATAAGGACAGATCATGCCCAATCCGACCGCCGCCATATTGATCATCGGCGATGAGATCCTCTCGGGGCGCACCCGGGATGCCAATATGCATTACCTAGCGGGTGAGCTGACCCGCGTCGGGATTGATCTGGTTGAGGTGCGCATGATCTCCGACCAGCACGCGGCGATTGTTGCCGCCGTCAATGAATTGCGGGCGCGATTTGCGCATGTCTTCACTTCGGGCGGCATTGGCCCCACGCATGATGACATCACAGCGGATGCGATTGCGGCGGCCTTTGGCACGTCTATTGATATCCGCGAAGATGCCCGCGCGCTTTTGGAGGCGCATTACCAGCGGGCCGGGCATGAGTTCAACGCCGCACGCCAGCGCATGGCGCGCATCCCGGCAGATGCCACATTGATCGACAATCCGGTTTCGGTGGCGCCGGGGTTTTCGCTTGGCAATGTGCATGTCATGGCCGGGGTGCCGAATATATTTCAGGCCATGGTCGCATCATTATTGCCGCGCCTTACCGGCGGGCAACCGCTTTTGTCGCAAAACCTTCGGGTGCTGCGGGGCGAAGGGTCGGTCGCAGCACCGCTGGCGGCCTTGGCGGCGGAATTTTCGGACCTTTCCTTCGGCTCTTACCCCTTCACCATCGACGGGGCTTACGGCACCAATCTTGTCGTGCGTGGCCAGGATGCGGCCCGCCTTGACGCCGCAATGGTGCGCATGGTGGCCTTGTTTGCCGATGGTGGCGCATGAAAGACCTTTTCGCCGTCCTTGATGCAACTTGGCCCGCCGCTGCCTTGCACCGCGCCGGCCCTTGGGTGGTGCGCGAAGGGCAAGGCGGCGGCAAACGGGTGTCGGCGGCCACGACATTCGACGACAGCGCCGATATCGGCCCTGCCGAAGCCGCCCAGACCGCTTTGGGCCAACCGGCGCTTTTTGCTTTGCGCCAAGGGCAAGATGCGCTTGATCACACTTTGGCCCAACGCGGCTATACGGTGATCGACCCTACGGTGATTTACTGCGCAGACCTTGGCGATCTGGCCGCCACCACGCCAGAGCGGATGACAACCTTTCCGATCTGGCCACCTTTGGCAATAATGGCCGAGATTTGGGCCGATGGTGATATTGGCCCGGCCCGACAGGCGGTATTCGCACGGGCAAACGGACCGAAAACCGCAATTCTGGGCCGCTCTGGCGACCGGGCGGCGGCTGCGGCATTCGTGGCGATCCATGAAGGCACCGCGATGGTGCACGCGCTTCATGTCACCCCCAAGCTGCGCCGCAAGGGGCTGGCCCGCAATATGATGCGCGCCGCTGCATGCTGGGCGGCCGAACATCACGCCAAGCGCTTGGCTTTGGCGGTAACCAGTGCCAATGTAGCGGCCAACAGCCTTTACCAGTCCTTGGGTATGAACATTGATGCCCAGTATCATTACCGGATGAAATGACGCTTAGTTTTGCACCCCAGCGGCTGAACAGATCCTTGCGTTATGGCGCGATAGCACTTGCATCTTTCATCGGTTCAGCCGCAATCGCAGCCTCGCTTCTGACACTGCCCGAAGGGGCCGAGCAAACCGCCCATATCACCAGCGCAATCGGCACCCATGCCTTGCCAATCGCAGCCTGGCAAAACGGTAAAGTGCCGACGCTGGCGCTGGTCGGGCATATTGAACATCAGTCCTGGCGCCTGCCCGGCATGGGCCGCAATACCTTTGAACAAATGCAAGCTCTGACCGCGCAATTGGCAGTCATGGGATATAAGGCGATCTTTTCTTGTGACACCGCAGGCTGCGGCGGCTTTGATTTTCGCTATGAAACCAAAGTCTTGTCAGAGCCAGAGATGCATGTCGATCTGGGTGATTTTCGGTTTCTATCCGCGATTCGTGGCGTCGGGGACAGTGCTGAATATATCGGCCTTCTGGTCAGCCGCGCCGGAGAGACCGGTTTCGTCCAGCTAAACCAGATCCGGCCGCAGGCCGACACCATTGTGGCCGCGACACCTGCACCAACCGATGCCGCACCCATCCCCGCCACCACCGCCGCACCACCAAGCGGCACGCTGGCCACAACACTTGAATCGGTCGGCAGCATTGCCTTGGATGATCTGAGCTTTGCATCCGGCGCATCCGAGCTTGAGGCCGGGGATTATGCCTCACTTGCAGCACTTGCCGAATTTCTCAAGGCCAACCCTGACCGCAAGATCATCGTCGTCGGCCATACCGATGCTTCCGGGTCGCTTGACGCCAATATCGCGCTGTCACGGCGGCGGGCACAATCGGTTGTAGACCAGCTTATCGCGGATAACGGGGTCGATCCGGCGCAAATCTCGGCCGATGGCGTGGGGTTCTTAAGCCCGCGCGCGACAAACCTGACCGATGAGGGACGCCACAAGAACCGAAGGGTCGAGGCAGTTCTTGCCTCGACCCTTTGATTCACTGCTTACATCACACATCTTACCAGGCGTCGGGGCCTTTATCGACAAAGGACTGCGCCAGAAAGTCAATGAAGGCGCGCACCTTGGGCTGGGTGAACCGGCCCGGAGGATAGACCGCATAGATGCCCAGCGTTTCGATCGGAAGTTCCGGGATCGCCTCTTGCACCATGCCTTGCTTCAGCGCATCGGCGTAAAGGAAGGACGGCAGATAGGCGATGCCAAGGCCAGAGATTGCCGCATTCAGCAAGGATTGCCCGTCATTGACCGTCAGCCAGCCCGCCGTGCGGACCTGACGCTTTTCACCCGAGGGTGCCGTGATCTTCCACACATTGCCCGAAGCCTGATTCGAGTAATGCAAAAGCTTATGTTCGTTCAGATCGTCGATCTTTTGCGGACGGCCATATTTTTCAAAATAAGCCGGTGACCCGATCATCCGCTTCGCCGTGTCGGTCAGCTTTCGGGCACGCAGCGTACTGTCCTCAAGCTCACCGACGCGGATTGCCATATCGAAGCCTTCCGAGATCAGTTCAACATAACGGTTGTTCAGAACCATATTCACCGTGATATCGGGGTATTCGAGCAAGAAATCCCCCAAAATCGGTGAAAGCAGGTTCACGCCAAAATCTGTCGCCACCGAAATACGCAACAGACCCGAGGGCGCTGATTGCATAGAAGTGACCAAAGCATCCGCTTCGCCAGCGTCGTTCAAAACCCGCCGGGCGCGATCATAATACGCAAGCCCGATCTCTGTTGGGGAAACGCGACGCGTTGTCCGGTTCAAAAGGCGCGCCCCCAAGCGTGCCTCCAAAGCCGATACATGTTTAGAGACAGCGGATTTTGAAATCCCCATCTTCTTCGCGGCGTCCGTAAATCCCCCCTGATCTACGACAGTGGCGAAGGCCTCCATTTCTGTAAGTCGGTCCATTGTGCACCTTAGTTAGACATTGCCCGCCGTTGGTCGGTATCAACGCCAAATCAGGCAAGAATGCGGAAGGGGACGGTCAAGACTAGGGTAATGTAAAGAACCTATCATGGCGGCGTTGCCATGATCGTGTCTAAATCCTGAACAGCTTAACCAATAAAACAGCGGAATATCAGGCAAAATGCGGCTTTATCCGAAGCGACTTGGCCCCGGTGCCGGCGCGGTACACATAAAGACGATAAGCACGATCGTACCAACCAGCGGGATAAGTTGGATCAATGCCCACCAGCCCGATTTATCAATATCGTGCAAGCGGCGTACCTGAACCGCCAGCGTCGGGAGGAATAAGGCAAGCGGCAGCAGTGCTGCGGCATTCCCGGCGCCCAGAATCTCCAGAAAAACCACCGCCAAAAGATAGAACAACATGAAGTACCAGAATTCCGAGCGGCTTGCCCGGCCCGAAAACGTGGCGTATTTGCTGAAAACCGAACGGACAGCCTCGCCAAAGCCCATGGGTTTGGCCGGGCCACGGTTCTGGCCACGGTTCTGACCACGGTTTTTCTTGTGCCGTTTCCAGCCGGGTTTGGATGCGCCCCCGGCAGGCGCGGCAGATGCGCCGATCAGATCGGTCTGCGCCATCGGCACCCAATCGGGCATCCCCCCGGTCCAGACCAAGGTATCGCCGTTCACCTCGCCCGCATGCCACATCGCTCGCAGGGCGGATTCATCAATCGGGCCGGCCCGTTCGCTTCCAAGCGCATAGAACCACTGGATTTCGCCTGACATGTGTCACCTCTTCATCTCCGACCCAATATAGGGTGCCCGACCGCCATCCGCCACAAGGTGGCCCGCCGCCTAAAGCCGGGCGGCCAGTCTTGTGCCTTGATCTATGGCGCGCTTGGCATCAAGTTCGGCGGCAACATCCGCACCGCCGATGATGTGCAGCGGGATGCCGGTTTCGGCCAAAGCATCGGCCAGACGGCGTTCACTTACCTGACCCGCACATAAGACCACCGTGTCAGCCGCGATCAGACGCGGGTTTTCATGCGCCGGGCCAAAGCTGACCCTTAGCCCGCCCGCCTCGATCCCTTCGTAGTTGACGCCGCCCAAGACCTCGACCCCTTTTGCGTGAAGCGTCGCGCGGTGAATCCAGCCGGTCGTCTTGCCAAGGCCGCGCCCCGGCCGTTCTGGTTTGCGCTGCATCAAGGTGATCTGGCGCACGGATTTCGCGCTTGCACTGTCGGTCACCCCGCCGCGGGCAAACTCGGGGTCGGCCACCCCCCATTCGTGGCGCCATTCTTGCGCATCAAGGGTCGGGCTGGGATGGGGTTGGGCCAAAAACTCGGCCACGTCAAAGCCGATACCACCGGCGCCAACAATCGCAACCCTGTCGCCCGCCACCACATCGCCCGATAAAATATCAACGTAATTCGCCACCATAGTGCAGCCGTTCGTTGGAATTTGAGGGTCGCGTGGCCGCACGCCGGTGGCCAAGACGGCTTCTTCAAATTCACCCAGCATGGCGGCATCGGCATGGGTGTTGAGCCGCAGTTTGATCCGGCTTTCGGCCAACATGGTTTCAAACCAATCGATCAGCCCGTGAAACTCTTCCTTGCCCGGCACTTGGCGCGCCAGATTAAGCTGGCCGCCGATCTGATTTGCTGCCTCAAACAGCGTCACCTCATGGCCGCGGGTATCAAGGGCCAAAGCCGCCGCAAGCCCGGCCGCCCCCGCACCGACAACCGCGATCTTCTTGGGCCGTGCGGCGGGTTCAAGCACCAAAGTCGTTTCATGACAGGCACGCGGATTGACCAGACAGCTAGAGATTTTTCCGGCAAATGTATGATCAAGACAGGCCTGATTGCACGCGATGCATGGCGCGATCTGTGCGGCGCGGCCTTGGGATGCTTTTTTCACAAAATGCGGATCGGCCAGAAATGGCCGCGCCATAGAGACCATATCGGCGCAGCCTTCGGCCAGCACCGCTTCGGCCACATCGGGCGTATTGATGCGGTTTGAGGTGATGATCGGTATCGCCACCTGCCCCATCAGCTTTTTCGTCACCCAAGTGAAAGCGCGGCGCGGCACCGATGTGGCAATCGTCGGGATCCGCGCCTCGTGCCAGCCAATGCCGGTATTCAGGATCGAGGCCCCTGCCGCCTCTACCGCCTTGGCCAGCAACACGACCTCTTCCCAGGTCGAGCCATCGGGGATCAGATCAATCATCGAAAGCCGGTAAATCACGATGAAATCCGCGCCTACGGCTTTGCGCACCCGCCGGACCACCTCTACCGGCAGCCGCATGCGGTTCTCATAAGACCCGCCCCAGCCGTCACGGCGCTTGTTGGTATGGGTGACCAGAAACTGATTGAGGAAATAACCCTCTGATCCCATCACCTCGACCCCATCATATCCGGCGTCGCGGGCACGCGCAGCGGCTGTGGCGATATCGGCAATCTGTTTTTCAATGCCAGCTTCATCCAGCGCGGCGGGCGCAAAAGGCGATATTGGCGATTTGATCGCGGATGGGGCCACGCAATCGGCCCCGTAGGCATAGCGCCCGGCATGCAAGACCTGCATGGCGATAAGCCCGCCTGCATCATGAACGCGGTCGCTCACAACGCGGTGATTGGCAATGTCTTGATCATTGAAAAGACCCGCCGCACCGGGAAAGACCCCGCCTTCGCGGTTGGGTGCCATGCCACCGGTTACCATCAAGCCAACGCCGCCACGGGCGCGCTCGGCATAGAATTCTGCCAACCGGTTCCAATCTTGGGTTTCTTCCAGATTGGTATGCATCGACCCCATCAAGACGCGGTTGGGGAGTGTCACATGACCAAGGCTCAGCGGTGCCAGAAGATGCGGGTAGAGTGTCATTGCGAATTCCTCATTGCGATCCTGCGCAAGATGCGCTGACCGGCTGCCCCTGTCACGCCGAACCAAGCGTAATTCGCCTTGCTGACGTAAGGTCAGTTAGGAATCGCTGCCCCGACAATGGCTGCGAAAGGCTTTCTTGAGCATATCAAGCTCGGCCCGCAGCAACGCAATCTCGGCCAAAGTATCGTCGGCGACGGCGGCACCTGTCAAAATGCTGAAGTGGCCGAAAACCTCATCGCTTTGCAAATCACACAGCAAGAATACCTGAAGACCGTCGCAAAGAACGCTGGGCGGGATCGCCACGCTGACAGCCCATGCGCCGCCTTCCGCTGCGGCAATATCAAGAGGCTCAAGCACCTCGCCAAGATGCGATATCGCGATTTGCGGCAGACCCGCGCCGGGCGGTTCTTGCAAGACCAGCCCTTGCCAGAGGCCCGCGTTTATCTTGCTTTCGATCAGCGAAAGTTTACGCATGCGCACCTCTTACAATTCGGCCCGTGGGCGGCGGCTGATGGTCAGATCGCGCAGGCTGATTTCATTCAGCCCCGGCGCATCACAGATAACATCCACCCAAATATGTTCGATCCGTTTTTCGACGATTTTCGCGTAAGCCAGATCAAATTCCACCATTTTATCAGCGCCATCGCCGTTCAGCCGAGATACCAGCCGTTCGGTATTGGGCCCATGTTTGATGTTCAGCCGCACAAGTATCTGAAGCGGCCTTTCGGTTTCGACATTAAGGTTGACGCAGATAAGATGGCGCAGGGTCAGCCCCTTGATCGCCGCTTGCGGCAGGTTGGCGGTTACCGACAGGTAGCTGCCCGCAAAGCCAAAGACATCCATACGCAAACCAAACGCCGCAAGCTCTGCCGGGCGGGCATTGCGCATCTGGCGCAAGCTGATTTCACCTTTGGGGCAGTCGTGGTGCAGCTCGACCTCATCATCAATCAAATAGGGGCTCGCTACCCCGGCCGCGCCAAAGGGCATGATCCGCCTTGACCACAAGTGCGGACGCCAGGCCCAATCTGTGTTGATCGGCTTGCGCATGACATCTGACCCGATCACGGGCAATTGCACGCGTTCATCTGTCGCGACCAGCACCTGATCAATGGCCTTGCGCAGTTGCAAAGCATCGCCCCGCAAGCGCCTGACAGCGGCCAAAGTCATGCCTTTTGCGCGCAAGGCGGATCGCTGCCAATGAACCAGCCGCAAACGCTGCAACAGCCTGCCCAGCACATGTTTGCGCTTCCCGATCATACCGACAGATCATTACCCTAGTTTCGCGCCCGGGCGGGATCACCCCCGGAACCGCTTGTTTCAGCCAATAAAACACATAGGGCTTATCAACTTGTTTCCGCAAAGGTTAATTGACCCAAGTGATCCAAAGGCTAAGGCATTTCGACTTTGCCTTGAAGCATCAAGCATCACCTGACACGTTGAAATCTTCGATTTCGGGCTGCGTTAGATGATTGCGGGTCAAAGTCGAAACGCTATAGGTATCAAGCACCGTTTACATTGCGTAACCGCGCTACAAACTGTTCAATCAAGGCGCGTTTGCCGCGCGATGAGATCGGCTTGTCGCGCAACCCCAGCACCGAAAGCGTCACGATCTGCCCCTTGGCGGTCGTCACCGCGCGCCAATAATCCGGCTCTACATTCTGGCCCGTCGCGGCGGCAGTGTCACGGGCATGGATATACATCACATTCCCGACTGTCTCGATTTCGATGATCGAAACACTGCTGGCCTGCCCCGACCGGCTTAGCGCCGCGCGCCCGACGGGTGAGGATAAAAACCGCCGCATCGCCGGAAGATTGTCCGCGAAAGCCGCCTCATCCGGCACCGCCCCCGAAATTGTCGCAGTCAAGATAGCCGGGCTTTGCGGCCGTTGCCCGCCAACCGTGCCCGATAAGGACGCACAACTGCCCAGCAAAACGAATGCCCGCGCCGCACTGACCCGGCTTGCCTTGGTGTCGATGCAATAGCCCGACGGCCCGGCGATTGTTACATTGCCCTTGGCCACGGTGATGCGCGTCGGTGCAAAGCCAAACCCCTGCCCGTCAACACAAGCCGCGACCTGCACCACCAGAATCGCGCCCGCCAAAGCCGCAACCAACCGTCTGCATCCGTGAAAGAAGCTTTTTTGCATGGAAGTCATAACACTCCGAATTCTTCCGCCCCCAAGCGCACCGGAATAGATAAGCATGGCGCCGCGCACAAGCCGCATTGAAGCCGATCCGCGCGCCAGCTAGACAGGCTGCCATGATTGATACACCCAAATCCTACGAACCCCATGCAGGTTTTTACACCATTGCGCGGCCAAAGGTTGAACTTTGGCGCACACTTGCAGGCCTTGGCCTGATCGGTGCAATCTATATGGCGCTGATCGTGGCTTTGCTGGCGATCATCCGCTGGCATCATGGTGATCTGATCGCCTTTGGCATTTTTTCGGCAATGTCCGCCGGTGCCACCCCCGGTGCCCTTATCTTGCTGTTCTCAACCTTTACCGCCACGGCAGTGGCCGTCTTTACTGTGGCGCGGCTTTTGCACGGCCGCCGCGCCGGGACGCTGTTTGGCCCGCCCGGGCGGGTCATGAGTGATTTTTTGTCCGTCGCACGGGTTGTGATCGCGCTTAACCTTGGCCTCTTGGTTCTGGCGCTGGCCACCGCCCATAGCGATGATCTGTCACGCCACGCCCCGTTCGCCACTTTCGTGATCTATCTGCCTTTCGCGGTCTTGGGCATTTTCATCCAGTCGGCGGCGGAAGAGCTGGTCTTTCGCGGCTATTTGCAACAGCAACTTGCGGCGCGCTTTCACATGCCCCTGATCTGGATGGGCCTGCCATCGGCGCTGTTTGCATGGCTTCACTATATGCCTGATGTCTATGGGGTAAATGCGGTGCTGATCGCGGTCTGGGCGGGTATCTTTGGCCTCTTGGCCGCCGATCTGACGGCGCGCACCGGCAATCTGGGTGCCGCTATCGGCTTTCACTTCGCCAATAATCTGGCGGCATTCCTGTTCATCGGTATCGACGGCGAGATGAACGGCCTTGCCCTTTGGACGCACCGCATTGATCTGACCGACAGCCAGACACTTTGGCCACTGCTGGCCATCGATCTGCTGGGCATGATCGTGGCATGGCTATTAGCGCGGCTTGCCTTGCGGCGCTGATTGCATTTCACTGCAAGCGGGCTTATCTCGGGGCTTGATTGAAATACCAAAGGCGCACAGACGATGAACTGGATCTCAAACTACGTCCGGCCCACGATCAACTCGCTTTTCTCGCGCCGTGAGGTCCCCGAGAACCTGTGGACGAAATGTTCCGAATGCGGAACCATGCTGTTTCACCGCGAGCTGTCCGATAATCTGAACGTCTGCGCCAATTGCGATCACCATATGGCGATCACCCCGCGCGAACGGTTTGCGGCATTGTTTGATGGCGGGATTTTTTCCGAGATCAAGGTGCGTGAACCCATCGCCGACCCGCTGCATTTCCGCGATCAAAAGAAATACCCCGACCGGATGCGCGCCGCACAAAAGGCCAGCGGCGAAAAAGACGCAATGATGGTGGCCGAGGGTGAGATTTCGCGCACCCCGATCGTGGTCGCCGCGCAAGATTTCACCTTCATGGGTGGCTCTATGGGCATGTATGTCGGCAATGCGATTGTGACCGCCGCCGAACATGCGGTGCGCCGCAAACTGCCTTTGGTGCTGTTTGCCGCCGCAGGTGGGGCGCGGATGCAAGAAGGCATCTTGTCGTTGATGCAAATGCCGCGCACCACGGTGGCGGTGCAGATGCTGAAAGAAGCCGGCCTGCCCTATATTGTGGTGTTGACCCATCCGACCACCGGCGGGGTCACGGCATCTTATGCGATGCTGGGCGATGTGCAGATTGCCGAACCCAATGCGCTTATCTGTTTCGCAGGCCCCCGCGTTATCGAACAGACCATCCGCGAAAAGCTGCCCGAAGGCTTCCAGCGCGCCGAATATCTCTTGGATCACGGCATGCTTGACCGGGTCACTCACCGCAAGAACATGAAGGACGAGCTGACAACGGTCATTCGCATGCTTACCGGCATGCCGCCTGCCGTAAAGGGTGATCTGCCCGCGCCAAACCCCGAAAAAACCGAGGCAACCGACAAGTGACCACCAACGGCTCTGACGTCATCTTGGCGCGGATGATGGCGCTTCATCCCAAGATCATCGACCTTACACTTGACCGCGTGCACCGGCTTCTGGCCGCGTTGGATCACCCCGAACGAAAACTGCCGCCGGTCATCCACCTTGCCGGAACCAATGGCAAAGGCTCTACTCAGGCGATGATCCGCGCCGGGCTGGAGGCGATGGGCCAGACCGTTCATGCCTATACCTCGCCGCATCTGGCGCGCTTTCACGAACGCATCCGTCTGGCAGGTGAACTTATCTCGGAAGATTACCTGAGCGAGGTCCTTGCCGAATGCGAGGCCGCCAATGGCGACATTCCGATAACCTATTTTGAGATTACGACCTGTGCCGCCCTTCTGGCCTTTGCCCGCAAACATGCCGATTGGACCTTGCTGGAGGTTGGCCTTGGCGGGCGGCTGGATGCGACCAATGTGATGGATGATCCGCGCCTGACGATCATCACTCCGGTATCGGTCGATCACCAGCAATATCTGGGCGAAACCTTGCCCGAAATCGCCGGGGAAAAGGCCGGGATCATCAAGCGCGGCGTGCCTTGCGTGGTTGGCCCGCAAACCGAGGCGGGGCTTGAGGTGATAGAGGCCAAGGCCGCGCGTATGGGCGCGCCACTTTTGGTCCATGGCCAGCACTGGAATGTGTGGGAAGAACGCGGGCGGCTGATCTTTCAAGATGAAAACGGCCTGCTTGACCTGCCCTTGCCAAACCTTCCCGGACCCCACCAGATCGACAATGCCGGGGCGGCCCTTGCCGCATTGCGCCACCTTGGGGCTGATGAAGCCGCCTGCGAAGCCGCCGTCAGCCGCGCCTATTGGCCCGCCCGTATGCAGCGGCTGGCCCATGGCCCCCTGATCGACGCGGCCGGCGGTTGCGAGCTTTGGTTGGACGGCGGCCACAACCCGGCGGGCGGTGCTGCGGTTGCGGCCACGCTGGCGCGGATGCCCAAACGCCCGACGCATCTGATTGTGGGCATGTTGAACACCAAGGATATCGCCGGTTACCTGCGCCCGATTGCCGCCGCCGCCGATAGCCTGACCGCCGTGTCGATCCCCGGCGAGGCCAACACGCTTTCCGCCGACGAGACCCAATCCGCCGCCGCAAATGCAGGCATCAAGGCCGATACCGCAAGCAGCGTTCTTGCCGCTGTCACCGCCAT
>JBAUHP010000034.1:0-19350 GCA_049680345.1 Albidovulum sp.
CTGAATGCCCACAAGCTATACCGACCAGTTCTTCGTCATGGACCCCGGAAATCCACCGGCCTCGGGTACTGCGTTGACTGTTGTCAAACGCGATATGATCGACCAGAACGACAACGGCTTCATAGATTCAACCAGCGGCGATACGGTAGACGGCGTTCTTGTCACCGATGTTTGGGTTAACGATACGATTACCGTGATCATGGGCGGCGTCACGGTCACGATCACGGGTGTCACCTTCTATCTTGCGAGCGGCCCGGCAATTTTCACGCCAACCGACGGCACGATCCTTACCGACGCGGTCTTTCAAAGCTCTACCTTCGTAACCACGCCCACTCAGACGCCGGTCGGCAACTTCGGGCCGCCGTGTTTTGTGGCCGGTACGCTGATTTCAGTGCCGGGGGGCGTGGTGCCGGTAGAGACGCTGCAGCCCGGTGATCTTGTCATGACGCTGGACCAAGGCCCGCAGCCGATACGCTGGGTCGGGCAGCGCAGCGTGGATGCCAGCGCAGATTTCGCGCCGGTACGTTTTGCGCCGGGTGTGATCGGGAACGCGCGCGCGCTTCTGGTGTCGCCGCAACACCGGATGCTGGTCAGCGGCTGGATGGCAGAGCTTTATTTCGGCCGGACCGAAGTACTGGTCGCGGCGAAACACCTGGATGGCGCGCCGGGCGTCTCTCTGGCTCCAATGGCGCAGGTCATCTACGTCCATCTGCTGTTTGACCGGCACGAAATCATTTTTGCCGAAGGCGCGGCCAGCGAAAGCTTTCACCCGGGCAGTATGATGCTTGAACAAGATCAGGCTTTACGCGCCGAAATCGCCGCCATATTCCCCGACATCACCGATGCCGCTTCCCGCGACCAGATACCCAGCGCGCGCATGGTGATCCGGGGGCGCGAGGCCAGATTGCTGGTGCCACAAGCTCCCCGAGCCCCCGCACGAAGCGGCGCGGGTGGTAAGCGCGCAGTGTTGCCTAGCCAAACCGGGCCTAATACCGCGTGGTCATCGCATGGCCGGGTCGGAAGGTCATGCGCACGAAAGTGACGACCTGGCCATCAAGCCATGTAGTGCGGTCAAGCCGGAACAAAGGGGTGCCGACAGAGGTTGCCAAAAACTCTGACAGCACCGCATCCGCCCCGACTGCAGACAGATTGATCTCGGCATCCGTATAGGGGACTTCTTTCAACAGCCACTCATTAGGGCCCGTCGTGGTCAGATCAGCCTGGCTGATGCCGGGGACCGTGGCGATATTTACCCAACGCTCTTCAAACTGAAAGGGGCGGTTATCGGCGTAATGCATACATTTGAGGTACATCACTTTCGCGCCCGCCTGCATCGACAGTTGCGAAACGATCCAGTCAGGTGCCGAAATCACCGACTGATGCACCAAAGCATAGCGGTAGGCGGCCCCGAGGTCTTCGATGGTCTGGCGCACCACCGCAATTTCGAACCGCGCAAATTTTGACGGCAAGACATTGACCCGCGTGCCGCTCTTGCGCTTGCGGTCAACAAGACCCTGTTCGGCAAGTTCGCGCAACGCGCGGTTCACGGTGGCGCGGGCGCAGCCGAATTCTTCGGCCAGTTCCACCTCGGTTGGCAATAGGCTGCCGGGTGGCCAAAAGCCCCGATGAATCCGGCTGACGACTTCGGCCTTGATATCGGCATAGCCAGAGGTCGTGCGCGGGGCTGAAGGCATTGATGTCGCTCCGGTGGTTACGTTAATCGTATCATGTGCAGACTAACCAAAAATCGCGAAAGGCCAAGCCGCGGCCTAGATCGCCGAAGTCAGTGCGTGCATCGCCTTGCGGTATTCTTCAACAATCGGTCCGCGCCGGATGTGGCGGCCGGCGCGGACCTGATGGCGGCCAGCGCTCCAGACATCGGTAATGGCGTGATCGTCGGCGGCAAAGACCAGACCGTCCAGCAACTGATCTTGCGACAATGCGCAAAGGGCAGGCACGGTGCTGTCGATGGCGACAAGATCGGCAAGCTGGCCGGTGGCGATTTGGCCGGCTGCGCGGTTCAGCGCGCGCGCACTGCCGGTGGCAGCACCTTTGTACAATGCAGCCCCAACCGAGCCTTCGCCGTGGATGAAGACATTACGGTTCAGATCGCGCAGGCGCTGAGAGTATTCAAGGCTGCGCAGTTCCTCACAAAGGGAAATCCGCACGTTGGAATCAGAGCCAACACCGAAGGCCCCGCCAGCGGCCAAGAAGTCTGGTCCGTTGAAAGGGCCATCGCCAAGGTTCGCCTCGGTGATCGGGCATAGCCCGGCTACGGCGCCGCTTTTAGCCATGGCGGTCGTCTCGGCCACAGTCATATGGGTGGCATGGATCAAGCACCATGAGGCATCCACTGGCGCGTTTGCGAGCAACCATTCGACCGGCCGCGCGCCCAGCCACGCAGAGATATCGGCGACCTCTTTGGGCTGTTCGGCGATGTGGATATGCACAGGCTGGCCCGCTTGCAGGTCAAGGACGGCGCGCAGATCTTGCGGCGTTGTCGCGCGCAAGGAATGCGGGGCAATGCCCACGGCGGTATCGGCGGGCATCTGGGTGGCTGCCGTGGCGCGGGCCTGCGCCACCAGCCGCGCGAAGCTGTCCACCGTATTGGCAAAGCGCAACTGCCCGCCCGCCAACGGCGCGCCCGCCGCGCCGCCATAGGTGTAAAGAACCGGCAGATGGGTCAGGCCAATGCCGCTACTGCAAGCGGCGGCAAAGACCCGGTTTGTCAGTTCGCACGGATCATCATAGGGGGTGCCACCGGGCTGATTATGGACATAGTGAAATTCGCCGACGCTGGCATATCCTGCCTCCAGCATCTCCATATAGACTAGGGCGGCGATTGCCTCGAACTGCTCGGGGGTGATGTGATCCAAAAAGCGGTACATAAGGTCGCGCCATGTCCAGAAGCTGTCTTTCCCGGCCGCCCTGATTTCGGTCATGCCCGCCATGGCGCGCTGAAAGGTATGGCTGTGCAGATTGCCCTGCGCGGGCAGCAAGACATCGACCTGCTCTGCACCCTTTGGCGGGGTCTGGCCTGCGGTGATGGATGCAATCCGCCCGCCGTCGATCTTGACCAAAACATCCGCCTGCCATCCGGCCAGTGTCAGGGCGGATCGGGAAAAAATCTCTTGCATCGCGCGTCCTTTTGTATAGTCATAATAATATTAAGCGCAACACTAGCGAAACTCAAGACTTATCCGAGGGTCCCCGCGTGTCTGACAATTTTGTTTTGATCAATCTGAATGCGGCCACAATGGCAGCAAACTCGGCGGCGGCTGGCGGCCAGCCTTACGGGATGGTCGCGGATGCCGCGATTGTGGTTGCGGCGGGGCGTATCAGTTGGGTCGGCGCAGCAGCGGATCTGCCGGGTGAATTCCAAGACCTGCGGCGTTGCGATCTGGGCGGGCGGCTGGTTACGCCGGGGCTTGTGGATTGCCATACGCATCTGGTTTTCGGCGGTGACCGCGCGCTGGAGTTTGAGATGCGCCTGAACGGTGCCAGCTATGAGGAGGTCGCGCGGGCGGGGGGTGGCATTGTGTCAACCGTGACCGAGACCCGGCAAGCGACGCTGGATGATCTGGTGGCTGCGGCATTGCCACGGCTGGATGCGATGATCGCCGAGGGTGTGACCACGGTTGAGATCAAGTCAGGCTACGGTCTGGACCGAGAGACAGAGCTGAACATGCTGCGCGCCGCAAGGCAGTTGGCGTTGCTGCGCCCTGTGCGGGTTTTCACCACGTTTTTGGGTGCCCATGCGACACCACAAGATTACGCCGGGCGGGCGGATGCCTATATAGATGAGGTCTGCATCCCCGCGCTGCACGCCGCCCATGCCGAGGGGCTGGTGGATGCGGTGGACGGGTTTTGCGAAGGCATCGCCTTTGACACGGCCCAGATCGCGCGGGTCTTTGATGTGGCCAAGGCGCTGGGCCTGCCGGTCAAGCTGCATGCCGAGCAGTTGTCGCATATCGGCGGCACCAAGCTGGCCGCAAGCTACGGCGCCCTATCGGCCGATCATGTTGAATATGCAACGCCCCAAGATGCCCGCGCTATGGCGGCATCGGGAACGGTGGCGGTGATCTTGCCGGGCGCGTTTTACACATTGCGCGAAACCCAAGGACCACCCGTGCAGGCGTTCCGCGACGAGGGCGTGGCAATGGCCGTGGCCACGGACTGCAACCCCGGATCATCGCCGCTGACCTCACTTTTGCTGACGATGAACATGGCGTGCACCTTGTTTCGCATGACGCCGGAAGAGGCGCTGGCCGGGGCCACGCGCCATGCCGCCGCCGCACTGGGGCAAGCTGATCTGGGCCAGATTGCCGAAGGATACCACGCTGATCTGGCGGTTTGGGATGTCAAACGACCTGGTGAACTGGCCTACCGCGTGGGCTTTAACGCGCTTCATTCACGCTATTTTGGAGGGCTCCCATGATCACCATGGTTCCTGGTCAGGTGACATTGGCCACATTGAACGAGACCTACCGCAACCAGACGCCGGTCAAACTTGATCCGCAGGCGCGCCCGATGGTTGAGCGTGCGGCGCAAATGGTTGCCGATGCCGCTGCGGGCGATGTAGCGGTTTACGGGGTCAACACCGGCTTTGGCAAACTGGCCAGCGTCAAGATTGCCTCCAAAGACACGGCCAAACTGCAGCGCAACCTGATCTTGAGCCATTGTTGCGGGGTGGGCGCGCCGTTGAGTGCGGACAAGACACGGCTGATGATGACGCTGAAATTGCTGTCGCTGGGGCGCGGGGCCTCGGGCACTCGTTGGGCGGTTATCGCCCTTATCCAAGAAATGCTGGCGCAAGACGTGTTGCCGGTGATCCCGTCACAAGGATCGGTTGGGGCCTCGGGCGATCTGGCGCCGCTGGCGCATATGGCCGCCGCAATGATCGGGCAGGGCGAGGCTATTTATAAGGGCCAGCGCATGGCCAGCGGGGCCGCGCTGAAGGCGGCGGGGCTAGAGCCGGTTATCCTGGGCCCCAAAGAGGGGTTGGGGCTGATCAACGGCACGCAGTTTTCGACCGCCTGCGCCCTTGCCGGGCTGTTTGACGCGCTTCGGTTGGCGGAAACCTGCGCGGTGACAGCGGCGCTGTCGACCGATGCAATCATGGGGTCCACAGCGCCCTTGCTGGCCACGATACATGCGTTGCGCGGCCATGCCGGGCAGATCGATATGGCAGCGGTTATGCGCGCGGTCATGGACGGCTCTGACATCCGCGAAAGCCACCGGACCGGCGATACCCGCGTGCAAGACCCCTATTGCATCCGTTGCCAGCCGCAGGTGTCGGGTGCGGCACTTGATGTGCTGCGCAGTGCGGCCCGCACGCTGGAAATCGAGGCCAATGCCGTGACCGACAACCCTTTGGTGCTGGTGGAGGAGGGGGTTATCGTATCAGGCGGCAATTTTCATGCCGAATACACCGGTTTCGCCGCCGACCAGATCGCGCTGGCCGTGGCGGAAATCGGCGCGATTGCGCAGCGCCGCATCGCGCTGATGGTCGATCCGACGCTAAGCTTTGACCTGCCGCCATTCTTGACGCCTGATCCTGGCCTCAACTCTGGCTTCATGATCGCTGAAGTCACCAGCGCGGCCTTGATGAGCGAGAACAAGCATCTTGCCAACCCCTGCGTGACCGACAGCACGCCGACATCGGCCAACCAGGAAGATCACGTCAGCATGGCCGCCCATGGCGCGCTGCGGCTGGCGCGGATGAATGACAACCTTTCGGTGATCCTTGCGATTGAGATGTTATGTGGCGCACAAGGGGTCGAGGCGCGCGCGCCGCTGGCGACCTCGCCGGTCTTGCAAGCGGTTGTCGCGCGGTTGCGTCAAGACGTGGCGACATTGGGCGAAGACCGTTATCTTGCCCCCGATATCGAGGCCGCAACGGCGCTGGTGCGCAGCGGGGCCATCACCAAAGCCGCTGGGGTGATGTTCGCGCTATGACCGCAGCGATTGAGATTACGCGCGGCGCGGGGCCGATAGTGCTTGGCCTGCCCCATACCGGAACTGAGGTGCCCGCTGATATTGGCGCGCGGCTTAACCCGGTCGGGCTGGCGCTGGCGGATACCGATTGGCATATTCATGATCTTTACGCTGGTTTAATCCCTGACGTGACCACGGTGCGCACCCCGATCCACCGCTATGTGATTGATGTTAATCGCGATCCGGCGGGCGAAAGCCTTTACCCCGGCCAAAACACCACGGGGCTTTGCCCGACCACCGACTTTGACGGGCGCGACATCTATCTGCCCGGCCAGGCCCCAGATGCGGCCGAGATTGCGCGGCGCAGCCAAGCCTATCATGCGCCATATCACGCGGGCCTCGCGGCCGAATTGGCGCGCGTAAAGGCGCTGCACGGTTTTGCGATCTTGTATGATTGCCATTCGATCCGCGGCCAGATCCCGTTTTTGTTCGACGGTATCTTGCCGGATTTCAACATCGGCACCAATCTTGGCACCACCTGCGACGCGCGCTTCGCGCAAACCGTGGCGGATGTCTGCGCGCAGGCCGAAGGCTATAGCCTTGTCATCAATGGCCGCTTTAAGGGCGGCTGGACCACGCGCCATTATGGCCGTCCCGCCGAGGGGATCCATGCGATTCAGATGGAACTGGCGCAATCCACCTATCTTGCCGAAGAAACACCGCCCTGGCGCTATGACCCGGCCAAGGCCGAGGCCCTGCGCGCCCATCTTTCCGAAATCCTGTCAAGGCTGGCCTTGTTTGCGCCAATGAATGGAGACATCACATGACCAATCCGCGCCATAACATCCGCGACGTGTTCCCCGCCACCGGAACCACGATCACCGCCAAAAGCTGGCTGACCGAAGCTCCGATGCGCATGCTGATGAACAACCTGCACCCCGATGTGGCCGAAAACCCGCATGAATTGGTGGTTTACGGCGGCATCGGTCGTGCGGCGCGGACATGGGAAGATTTTGACCAGATCGTCGCCAGCCTGAAGGAATTGGAGGCCGATCAGACCTTGCTGGTGCAATCGGGCAAACCGGTGGGCGTGTTTCAGACCCATAAGGATGCGCCGCGCGTCTTGATCGCAAATTCCAACCTTGTGCCGCATTGGGCCACCTGGGACCATTTCAACGAGCTCGATAAAAAGGGTCTGGCGATGTATGGCCAGATGACGGCGGGGTCATGGATTTACATTGGTACCCAAGGTATCGTTCAAGGCACCTATGAGACGTTCATGGAGGCAGGCCGCCAGCATTATGAAGGCAACCTTACGGGGCGGTGGATACTGACCGGCGGGCTTGGCGGTATGGGCGGCGCACAGCCGTTGGCCGCTGTTATGGCAGGCGCGTGTTGTCTGGCGGTTGAATGCGATGAAACCCGCGCCGATTTTCGCCTCCGCACGCGCTATGTTGACGAAAAGACCCATTCTTTGGACGAGGCGCTGGCGCTGATTGAGCGTTGGACCAAAGCCGGAGAGGCAAAATCTGTGGCCTTGATTGGTAATGCGGCGGATGTCTTTCCGGAGCTTTTCAAACGCGGTGTGCGCCCCGATATGGTCACTGACCAGACCAGCGCCCATGACCCGGTCCACGGCTATTTGCCGCAAGGCTGGAACGTGGCGGAATGGCGCGCCAAGCAAGAAAGCGACCCTAAAGCAGTGGAAAAGGCAGCCCGCGCCAGTATGAAGGTGCAAGTCGCGGCGATGGTCGACTTTTGGAATGCTGGTGTGCCGACGCTGGATTACGGCAACAACATCCGGCAAGTGGCCCAAGAAGAGGGGCTGGAAAATGCCTTTGCCTTTCCCGGCTTTGTGCCTGCCTATATCCGCCCCTTGTTTTGTCGGGGCATAGGCCCGTTTCGTTGGTGCGCCTTGTCGGGCGACCCCGAGGATATCTACAAGACCGACGCCAAGGTGAAAGAGCTGGTCGATGACCCACATCTGCACAACTGGCTTGACATGGCGCGCGAGCGGATCGCCTTTCAGGGCCTGCCTGCGCGGATCTGCTGGGTTGGTCTGGGGGTGCGTCACAAACTGGGGCTGGCCTTCAATGAAATGGTGCGCACGGGTGAGCTGTCTGCCCCCATCGTGATTGGCCGCGATCATCTGGACTCCGGCTCTGTTGCCTCGCCCAACCGCGAAACCGAAGCAATGAAAGACGGCTCAGACGCGGTGTCGGACTGGCCGCTGTTGAATGCGATGCTGAATGTGGCCAGCGGTGCGACATGGGTGTCTTTGCACCATGGGGGCGGGGTGGGCATGGGCTTTAGCCAGCATTCGGGCATGGTGATCTGTTGTGACGGCACCGAAGATGCCGACCGGCGCATTGCCAATGTCTTGTGGAACGATCCGGCCACGGGTGTGATGCGCCACGCCGACGCAGGTTATGACATCGCGCTGGACTGCGCGCGCGCGCAAGGTCTGAACCTGCCCGGCATTTTGAAGGGCTAAAACAACCGGCGGGTCGGCCACATGCCGCGATTGACCTGGCAACTGGGCCCAACTGGGCTTGACCGGGCAGGGCGGTGCATGGCTAAGGTGCGCCAATGGCAAATACGACGAATACCAACCGTAAACGGGCGACAAAATCGCCGCGCAAGAAGCCGGCCCCGGCGGAGCTGCCGACATGGGGCGGGCTTTATCGGCGTGTCCGGCGGTGGATATGGCGTGGCGCGCTGGCCGGGGTGGCGGGGTTTATGCTGCTGGTCCTTCTGGGCACGATCATCGACCCGCGCCTGACGCCCTACATTCAGGCCGAACGGTTCCGCGAGGGCGGCATTACCCGCAATTGGGTGGCGATAGAAGATATGGCGCCAGAGGTTGCCCGGTCTTTCGTCGCCGCCGAGGATGCGAATTTTTGCACCCATTGGGGCTTTGACATGAAGGCGATCCGGGCGGCGATCGGCGAAGGCAGCGGGCGTGGTGCATCGACCATATCCCAGCAAGTGACCAAGAACGTCTTTTTGTGGCATGGCCGCAGCTGGCTGCGCAAAGCGCTGGAAAGCCTGATGACCCCGGTTGTCGAACTGGTTTGGACCAAGCGCCGCATGCTGGAGGTCTATCTTAACGTCGCTGAAACCGGGCGCGGTATCTTTGGGGTTGATGCTGCCGCACGCCATTATTTCGGCGTCTCCGCCGCGCGTCTGACACCCGATCAGGCCGCGCGCATCGCCGCCATATTGCCCGACCCAAAGGGCCGTGACCCCTCCAAGAACTCAGGCTATATGCGCAAACGGGCGGCGCAGATCCGCTCGGGCGCCGATACGATCCTGGCCGATGGCCGCGCCGCTTGTTTCGAGGATTGATCAAGGCCTCGGCCAAGGGTATCACACTATGGACCCTGAACCCCGAAAGCGCCCCTGTCCGATGACCCGCCTTTACCACGTTCCACTATCGCCGTTTTGCCGCAAGGTCCGTCTGGTTCTTGCCGAGAAGAAGATAGAGGTTGAGCTGGCAGAAGAACGCTATTGGGAGCAGGGGCAGGATTTCATGCTGCGCAATCCGGCGGGCAAGATTCCGGTTTTGAAGATTGACGGCAAGACACTTTCCGAAAGCCAGGCGATTTGCGAATATATTGACGAAACCGTCCCCGAACCGCGCCTGATGCCGCGCGAGGTTGATGCGCGCTATGAGGTGCGGCGCCTGTGTGCGTGGTTCGACGATAAGTTCCACCGCGAAGTGACCTCAAAACTGCTGTATGAGCGGGTCAACAAGAAGATCATGGGGCAGGGCTATCCCGATAGCCAAAACGTCAAATCCGGGGCGAGCCGGATCAAAAGCCACCTTGATTACATGGATGGGCTGTTTGATCAGCGCCGCTGGCTGGCCGGCGACCAGATGACTTTGGCCGATCTGACGGCGGCGGCGCATCTGTCTTGTCTTGACTACATCTCTGATGTGGATTGGGACCGGTCGGCTAATGTCAAGGAATGGTATGCGAAGATCAAATCGCGGCCCTCGTTCCGGTCGATCCTTGCCGATCAGATCTCGGGCTTTCCGCCGCCAGCGCATTACGCCGATCTGGATTTTTGATCGCGAGCCTGCAGGCGTTTTAACCATTTGCTAACCAAGCGGGCGCAGGCTGTTCGCATGCGCCCGACTCATGCCTTTCAGGAAGCCCCGCTTCCCCTGTTTGACGCCGATGAGGCGCAAGAAGTGGTTTTGCCGCAAGGGCGGCTGCCGTCCTATATAAAGGATCACCGCCAGCGCCTACGCAGCCGTTTCATGGCCGGCGGAGCGGCGGCTATGCCTGATTACGAACTACTGGAACTTGTCTTGTTCCGGGCTATCCCACGGCAAGACGTCAAACCCCTCGCCCGGCGGCTGTTGGAGGTATTTGGCGATTTCAATGCCGTGCTATCGGCGCCCGTCAGCCGTTTATCGGAGGTGACGGGCGTCGGCCCTTCGGCCATTCAGGAGCTTAAGATCGTCGAGGCAGCAGCCCACAGGCTTGCACGTTCCAAAGTGATGAACCGCCCGGTTTTGTCATCATGGGACGCGTTGTTAGATTATTGCCGCGCCTCTATGGGCCACCGCGCGATAGAGCAGTTCCGTATCTTGTTTCTGGACCGCAAGAACATCCTGACCGCCGATGAAGAACAAGCGCGCGGCACGGTCGATCATGTGCCCGTCTATCCGCGCGAAGTGGTCAAACGCGCGTTGGAGCTGAACGCCAGCGCCTTGATATTGGTGCATAATCACCCGTCTGGCGATCCGACACCGTCAGATGCGGATATTTTGGTGACCAATCAAATTCAGGATGCGGCCGATGTTATGGGGATTGTGCTTCATGACCATCTGATCATCGGCAAGACCCAGGTTCTAAGCTTTAGGGCGCAAGGATATCTGTGATCATCGGGGCCGCTTTCACACCATATGGCCTTAGTTTGACCCAGCGACCATCGCCATGCCCGTGGGTGATTGCGTGATCCCCAAGACCAGAGTTTCGCTGGTCTGTTCGCAGCTTGGCAGTATGAAACGCAGGGGAACGGTTTTTGGGCGAACGGATTTGCTGACAGAGAAAGTCGAACTGAGCACGTCTTTGCCGCAATTATCTGGCCCGAGTTCGGTCACAACTTCGATAAGGTCTTGGGGATGCTTGGAGGGGGCTGTGAATACCTCTGCCAGCACCGGATAGGGTAGCGTCGCATCGCCAAGCTGGGTCAAGAAACCACCCAGCCCAAGGGTCGGGCGACCGCTGTTTGCGGGCCGGATATGCCCGGCTTCGCCAAAGTTTGCCCCATCAATATAGGCGTTAATGTGTAGGCTTGCCGTGCCATAAGTGCCGATCGCAAACCTTGTGACTGAGCCGATATCAGGCACGATTGCCGTATCGGTCAGACTGCCGCCCGATGCGAACAACACGGTGACGTCGCCGCGTGTCGCCAATGCGGGTAGAAGCGCGAAAAATTTGCCCTCTCTATCCGTGCGAACGGCAAAGCTCATGCCCGAATGACTGACATGAATGACCTCATTCGCGTGGCAAGGTGCGGTGACCGACATAGCCAGCATGGCAGGCCTTTGGGCCGAAAGTTCAAGCGCCATCGGGGCGCATACCTGCCCGTTTTCATCATATTCGGTTACGGGTGTGCTTTGCGCATCGACCCAATCCCTTGCCAAAGGCGCGGGCTGGAAGACCAAAGGCAGTGAAATCTGCCGCGCGGCCGCTTCATCGGCAAGCTGGTTCTGAAAGTCGGCCGGATCCAGCACCGCGGCCAGCAAAGGCCGACCGTGCGATCCTATCAGATCATCAGTGGCTATGGAGAGTTGCACAGACCCGGCGGTCTGACCGGCATCATTCAAGCCCTCGGTCGCGGCAACCGTCTGGACACGGCTAAGCCGAGAGACAAGATCGCCGCCGTTTTGCATGAGGTGGCCTGTTGCTGTCGCCAGAAAGAAGGCTCCTGCAGCTGTCAGCGCTCTTTTTCCGATGGACATCGAATCCTCCGTTCACGGAAAAGATATGCCGCTGAACTTGGGCGCAAGCGTGACCCAAACGAGAAAATCCAATGGGCGCGCGGGATTTTGTGAACGCAATATGTTGCGGTTGCCCTCGGGTAAGCTGCCCAACATCAGGCATCCAAGTGCCGAAACTGCGCGCGCCTTGCCACAATTTGTTCACGAATCAGCACTAATCGGGCTGCAAAGCGGCCGCGCTGATTGGCAGCTTAGGCCAGACGACCGTGGCAATGCTTGAACTTGTCACCCGATCCGCAAGGGCACTGATCATTGCGTGCGGGATTGCCCCATGTCTTATGGTCAGCCTCATCAAACCCAGCCAATAGCGGGGCTTTGGGCTTGGGCGGGGCGGCGGGTGTGGCCGCTTGTTGCCCGGCCATCTGTTGCAACATGGCTTGCTGTTCTTCCTCGGTCAAAGGCCGCACCTGAGACAGCTTTTGGGTCACGTCAACGCGCAAACCGTCAAGCAGGTTTTCAAACAATGCGAAGGCCTCGGTCTTGTATTCCGACAATGGATCGCGCTGGGCATAGCCGCGAAAGCCAACGACCGAGCGCAGATGTTCCAGCGTCACCAGATGTTCGCGCCACTTGCCATCTATGGTTTGCAACAAGAACTGCTTTTCGATCTGGCTCATGGTTTCCGGGCCGAATGCTTTGGTCTTTTCTGCCATCATCTCGTCGGTGGCGGCATAGATCCGTTCGCGCATGGCGTCTTGATCAACGCCCTCTTCGCCCGCCCAATCGGCAATCGGCAGATCAAGCGCCAGCTTTTCGCGCACGGCGGCGTTCAGCCCGTCGACTTCCCACTGATCGGGATAGCTTTTGGGTGGCATCGCCGCATCAACCAGATCGTCCACGACCTGATGGCGCATGTCTTGCGCGATATCGCCGATATCATCGGATGACATGATCTCAAGCCGCTGGCTGAAGATCGCCTTGCGCTGATCATTCATCACATCGTCGAATTTCAGCAATTGCTTGCGGGTGTCGAAATTGCGACCTTCGACCTTGGCCTGCGCGCGTTCCAGCGATTTATTGACCCAAGGGTGAATGATCGCCTCGCCTTCCTTCATGCCCAGCTTCGACAATACCGCGTCAAGCTTGTCAGAGCCGAAGATCCGCATCAGATCGTCTTCCAGCGACAGATAGAACGACGACCGGCCCGGGTCACCCTGGCGCCCCGAACGGCCGCGCAGCTGGTTGTCGATGCGCCGGCTTTCGTGGCGCTCGGACGCCAGAACGAACAGGCCGCCCGCCTCAATCACCTTGGCCTTTTCATCGGCATGCTCAGCCTCGATCCGGGTGCGGATTGCATCGGGGTTGGCTTCGGGATCGGCGGCCAAAGCCTCCATCACCAACATCTCGACGTTACCGCCAAGCTGAATATCGGTGCCGCGCCCGGCCATGTTGGTGGCAATCGTAACGGCCCCCAACTTGCCCGCATCGGCCACGATCTTGGCCTCTTGTTCATGCTGGCGAGCGTTCAGCACGTTATGGGTGATGCCTTCTTTCTTGAGCATCTCTGACAGCATCTCGGATTTCTCAATCGAGGTGGTGCCGACCAGTATCGGCTGGCCCTTTTCATGGCTTGTCTTGATGCGCTTGATGACCGCTTCATACTTCTCGCGCGCCGTGCGGTAGACCTGATCATGGTTATCTTTGCGTGCAATCGGCCGGTTGGTGGGCACTTCGACCACGCCCAGCTTGTAGATTTCCATGAATTCTTCGGCCTCGGTCGTCGCGGTGCCGGTCATACCGGCAAGCTTGTCGTAGAGGCGGAAGTAATTTTGGAAGGTGACGCTGGCAAGGGTGACGTTTTCGGGCTGAACGGTCACCCCTTCCTTGGCCTCGATTGCTTGATGAAGGCCGTCTGAAAGACGGCGGCCCTTCATCATCCGGCCGGTGAATTCATCGACCAAGATAATCTCATCATCGCGGACGATATAATGCTGATCGCGCTGGAACAGCTTATGGGCGCGAAGGGCCTGGGTGATGTGATGAACGATGGTGGTTGATTCAGGATCGTAAAGCGATTGGCCTTCGGGCAGCACGCCGGCCTCTTGCAAACGCTGTTCGACATATTCATTGCCGTCTTCGCTGAAAGTGGCGTTGCGGGTTTTTTCGTCGATCTTGTAATGCTCTGGCGCCAGTTCGGGCACATAGGCATCCAATGTCTTGTAAAGTTCAGAGCGGTCTTGCGAGGGGCCAGAAATGATCAAAGGCGTGCGCGCCTCATCGACCAAGATACTGTCGACCTCATCCACGATGGCGTAGAAATGCCCGCGCTGGGCCATTTCTTCAAGCGAGGCTTTCATATTGTCGCGCAGATAATCAAAGCCCAGCTCATTATTCGTGGCATAGGTGATATCGGCTTTGTAGGCTTCACGCTTTTCGGGGTCGGGCTGATAGGGGTAGACGACGCCGGTGGTCATGCCCAATGCGGCAAAAACCTTGCCCATCCATTCCGCGTCACGCTTGGCCAGATAATCGTTCACGGTCACGATATGCACGCCCTTGCCAGCCAAAGCATTCAGATAGGCGGGGAAGGTGGCGACAAGGGTTTTGCCCTCGCCGGTTTTCATCTCGGCGATATTGCCCTGATGCAAGAAGATACCGCCCATAAGCTGGGTGTCAAAAGCGCGCAGGCCCAAGGCCCGGCGTGCGCCTTCGCGGCAATTGGCAAAAGCTTCTGGCAGCAGCGTATCAAGGCTTTCGCCCGCCGCCGCACGGCCCTTCAATTCGGCTGTTTTGGCGATCAGGCCTTCATCAGACAAGGCTTGCGTGGCTTCTTCCAGCGCGTTGATCTTGTCCACCAACGGGCGCACAGATTTGACCTTGCGGTCATTTGGCGTGCCAAAGACCTTCCGTGCGATTGTTCCAAGGCCCAGCATGTTTTCTCCGCTCGGGTTCAATTGATCCGCTGTCGCCCCAAGGACGGACTTGCCGCCATCCAGCACCTTGCCTAGATAGGGCGCAGAGTGCGGGGGCGACGGGCCCAGTCGGGGCTTTGAGCGATGTAAGCGGCTACCCGCAGATAGTCAACGCTGCAAGGAAATGCGGCAGGTGCAGGAGCAGTCACAATGACGATATCAGCGATCAAACCGACCCGAATTTTTGCGGCGGCAATATTGGCAATGGCGCTGGCCGCACCGCTGCAGGCCGAAGACACAAACGTTGATACGGTCGTGGCCGTGGTCAATGGAACCGAGATTACCCTTGGCCATATGATCGCCGCGCGCGAAGTACTTCCACAACAATATCAAGACCTTCCGGACGATGTATTGTTCAACGGCGTACTGGAGCAGCTGATCCAGCAAACCGCTTTGGCGCAAGTGGGCGAGGCCAATCAGACCAAGACCGACGCGCTGATGATCGCCAATCAAACGCGCAGCTACCTGTCTGGCGCAGTTTTGGAAGCCGCAGCCGCGGATGCGGTCACCGATGAGGCATTGAAGGCGCGCTACGAAGAAAAATATGCCGCACTGGAGCCGACAAAGGAATATCACGCCGCTCATATCCTTGTCGAAACCGAGGAAGAGGCGAAGGCGATCAAGGCCGAAATTGATGGCGGCGCCGATTTCGCCATGACCGCCAAGGAAAAATCGACCGGCCCGTCCGGCCCCAATGGCGGTGATCTGGGCTGGTTCGGGCTTGGTGCTATGGTCAAACCCTTTGAAGATGCGGTTTTGGCCTTGGAAGTGGGCCAGGTTTCCAACCCGGTCCAAACCGATTTTGGCTGGCATATCATTGTGCTGAATGAAACCCGCCTGGCCGAGGCACCGAAATTTGAAGAGGTCGAACAAGAACTTATCGGTGATCTGCGTCAGGCTGCGGTTGAAGCGAAGGTCAAAGAGCTTGTCGATACTGCTAAAGTTGAAAAAACCACCGATGGTATCGACCCCGCAGTTGTGAAAAACTCAGACCTGTTGGCGAAGTAATCAAGACTATCGGGGCGATATAGGGGGTTGGAATGGCCAAAACTGACAAGGAATGGAAAGCCAAGATCGAAAAGCTGAAGCTTAAGATCGACGGTTTGCGTGACAAGCTTGACGCGGCCAAAATTGTCCCCGAGCCCGCCGCCAAGGTCAAGGCGACGCTGGTTTCGCCGCTGGCGCCAAAGGGCGGCTTTCCCGCTCTGCCGCGCATTGCGGGGGCCGAGTTTGCCGCGATTGAGGCAGGTGTGCGCTATGCCAACCGCACGGATGTGATGTTGGTGCGGCTTGCGCCGGGCACTTCTGTTGCGGGGGCCTTTACCCGGTCTTCTACCCGCGCGGCCTGTGTTCATGATTGTCAGGCCAAGCTCGCGGCGAAATCAGCCGAGGGCGCGGGTGCCGCGATCGTGGTCAATTCGGGCAATGCCAATGCCTTTACCGGGGCCGTTGGCCAGATGTCGGTCGATGCGGTGACCGGCGCAGTGGCAAAGGCCTTGGGCCTGCCTGCGGGGCGGGTTTTTTCATCCTCCACCGGGGTGATCGGCGAACCGTTGCCGCATGAGCGTATCACCGCGCGGATCGGCGATCTGGCGGCGGGGCTGGACGAGGGCAATATCAATCTGGCCGCAAAGGCCATCATGACCACCGACACTTTCGCCAAAGGTGCCGCGGCCGAAATCCAGGGGATTGGTGGGGTGATCCGCATTGCCGGTATCGCCAAAGGCTCGGGCATGATCGCGCCGGATATGGCGACGATGCTGGTCTATATCTTTACCGATGCGGCTATAGCGCCGGCGACGTTGCAAAAGATGGTTTCGCGTCAGGTGGATGATACATTCAACGCGATTACCGTCGATAGCGACACCTCGACATCTGATGCGCTTATCGTGGCGGCTACGGGCAAATCGGATGCGGCGGAAATCGTCAACCTGCGCAGCGCAAATGCCAAAGCCTTTGAAGCGGCATTGGGGGATGTGATGCTTGATTTGGCACAACAGGTGATCCGCGACGGCGAAGGGGCCACGAAATTTGTTGAGGTTGCGGTAACTGGCGCTGAAACCCGCGAAGATGCGCACCGCGTCGCCATGTCGATTGCCAATTCGCCCTTGGTCAAGACCGCCATCGCCGGGGAAGACCCGAACTGGGGCCGGATCGTTGCCGCCGTCGGAAAATCAGGGGCAAAGGCCGACCGTGACAGGCTTTCTATCCGGTTTGGCGACATTTTGATGGCCGAAAAAGGCTGGCGAAACCCGGATTATAGTGAGGATGACGCGGCCGCCTATATGAAGGGTGACACATTGGTTATCAGCGTCGATCTGGGGCTTGGCCGTGCCACCCGCCGGGTCTGGACCTGCGATCTGACCCACCGCTATATTGATATCAACGCTGATTACCGCTCGTGAAAACGCTGTTGGTTGCGGCTGTTGCGCTGATTGATGCCGATGGACGTGTGCTTTTGGCGCAACGCCCGGCAGGCAAGTCCATGGCCGGTTTGTGGGAGTTTCCTGGCGGCAAGGTAGAGCCGGGCGAAACCCCCGAAACCGCCCTAATTCGCGAGTTAGGCGAAGAATTGGGCATTGATACATGGGCAAGTTGTCTGGCGCCTTTGACCTTCGCAAGCCACAGCTACCCCGATTTTCACCTTTTAATGCCGCTATTTGCCTGTCGTCGCTGGAATGGCCAGCCCCAACCGCGTGAAGGCCAGACGCTGGCCTGGGTGCGCGCCCGTGATTTGCATGATTATCCCATGCCACCGGCCGATATTCCGCTGATTCCGATTTTGCGCGATTGGCTTTAGCCTGACCCAAACCAGAGAATGCAACCTGAAATGGTGCTTAATCAACGCCAAATCAAAATTATTGTTTCCAAATAGATTCTATTATGTCAACTTTGCGACGTGGGCATTATCGCTTGCTTAAGCATATTGCGCTCATAATTTCAGCACCCGTTTGGGGAGATTTTGGGATGCTGCGTACAATCACTCTCGGAAGTTGCGTACAAGTACAGGGTGTTTTCGAACGGCAACTGGAAAACGGCAAGATCCTCGTCCGCGTTGGATCATTGTTGTTCGAAGGATTGCCAGTGCAAAAAAAGGCCGCCTGAAACAACAGGCGGCACAATATACAGGCTAAAAATGAGGGGCATCACTGCCCCTCATTTTTTATGCCAATTTGCGTTCGACTTCTTCGCGCTCAAAGATCTCGATAACATCGCCGGGGCGAATGTCTTCGTAGTTTTCAAAGGCCATCCCACATTCCTGTCCGGACTGCACTTCTTTGACCTCATCCTTGAATCTTTTGAGTGTTTTCAATGTGCCTTCGTGGATAACAACGTCATCACGCAGCAAGCGTACACCGGCAGAACGCCTTGCGACGCCCTCGGTCACGATACAGCCCGCGACCTTGCCGACGTTTGACACTTTGAACACTTCCTTGATCGACGCATAGCCGATGAAGGTTTCGCGAATCTCGGCTTTCAACAGGCCCGAGGCCGCCGCTTTGATGTCATCGACCAGATCGTAGATGACCGAGTAGTAGCGGATCTCAACGCCCTTTTGGTTGGCCGAGGCCCGCGCCGGCGCATTGGCCCGCACATTAAAGCCAATAACCGGCGCGCCTGAGGCTTCGGCAAGAACGATGTCCGATTCGGTGATGGCACCAACGCCGTAGTGCAAAACGCGCACTCTCACTTCTTCGTTACCTATTTTTTCCATAGCCTGAACAATCGCCTCGGCAGAGCCCTGAACATCGGCCTTCACCAAGATCGGCAGTTCGGCCACGCTCTTGTCGGCTTTGGCCTTGGCCATCAGCTGTTCCATCGTCGTTGCCGCTCCGGCTGCTGCACGCTTATCTTTCGCGGCATTTTCGCGGTAAGTGGCAATTTCGCGGGCCTGCGCTTCGGTATCGACAACGTTCAAAACGTCACCCGCCGCAGGCGTGCCATCGAGGCCCAGAACCTCTACCGGAACCGAAGGACCGGCCTCGGTCACCCGTTCGCCCTGATCATTGATCAGCGCGCGGACCTTGCCCCATTGTTGACCAACCACGAAGATATCGCCCTGACGCAATGTGCCGTTCTGGATCAAGACGGTCGCCACCGGACCACGGCCCACGTCAAGCTTGGCCTCAATCACCGCACCTGAAGCAGAGCGATCGGGGTTGGCGCGCAGGTCAAGCAATTCAGCCTGAAGGGCGATGCTTTCCAGAAGAGCATCAAGACCCTTGCCGGTCTTGGCGGAAACCTCAACATCCAGCACATCGCCCGACATGGCTTCCACGACAACCTCATGTTGCAGCAGATCCGTGCGGACCTTTTGCGCATTGGCGTCATGCTTGTCGATCTTGTTGATCGCCACGATCATCGGCACATTTGCCGCTTTCGCGTGTTTGATCGCCTCAATCGTTTGCGGCATCACCGCATCATCGGCCGCAACCACCAGCACCACGATATCGGTGACATTGGCGCCGCGCGCGCGCATGG